>JBDSGA010000061.1:0-6177 GCA_039919235.1 Thermomonas sp.
CGTCGGCCGGAAATACCGGAATGTCGCTATCCCAACCGTCGGGCAGACGACCATCGAGGCTGCACTGCAGTTCGTGCGCGGCGTCCGGAAACGCCTGCGCGTAGGCGTCGAATCGCGTGTTCCAATCAGCCTGTGCTTGTTTGCCGCTTTTCAATGCATTGCGGAAATGAGCCAGCGCATCCTCCGGCAACAGGAATGTCGGCTCCAATGGCCAGCCGAGATTATGTTTAGTCGCTGCGACATCCTGTTCGCCAAGCGGTGACCCGTGTGCCTTGAAACTGTCCTGCTCGGGTGAGCCGAACCCAAGATGCGTACGCACCAGAATCAGCGATGGCTTCCCGGTTTCATCGCGGGCACGCTGCAGTGCCTGGTCGATGGCAGCGACATCGTTGCCATCCTCCACCGTTTGCACATGCCAGCCATACGCGGCGAAACGCGCCGCGCGATCCTCGGTGAAGGTGATATCCGTGCCTGCCGACAGCGTGACCAGGTTGTCGTCGTACAGGCAGGTCAATTTGCCGAGTTGCAGGTGGCCCGCCAGCGAAGCGGCTTCCGCAGCCACGCCTTCCATCAAGTCGCCATCACTCGCCAGCACCCAAGTGTGATGGTCGATGATCGCGTGACAGGTTCGGTTGTAGCGAGCGGCGAGTTGCGCCTCCGCCATCGCCATGCCGACCGCATTGGCGAAGCCCTGCCCCAGCGGCCCGGTGGTGACTTCCACGCCGGCGGTATGACCGCGCTCTGGATGACCGGGCGCCTTGCTGCCCCATTGCCGGAACTGCTTGATGTCATCCAGCGACAGGTCGTAGCCGGTGACGTGCAGCAGGCTGTACAGCAATGCCGAACCGTGTCCTGCGGATAGCACAAAGCGATCACGATCAACCCAGGTCGGATCCGCCGGGTTGTGCTTGAGGAAGTGCTGCCACAACGCATAGGCCATCGGTGCGGCGCCGAGTGGCAGCCCGGGGTGACCGCTATCGGCCTTCTGCACCATGTCTACGGACAGGAAGCGAAGTGTGTCGATGCACGTTTCATCGAGGGAATGGCTCATGGTCTATCTCCAGTAGTTCGCGCGCGATGCGTGCGCCGGAATCGGGTTGGGAAAGCCTCAGGCGTTCGCCAGGGCGGTATCGACGATGCCCTGCGCCTGCTTGAGGATTGCCTGCAGGTTCGCTGGGCTGTCGAAGCTTTCCGCGTAGATCTTGTAGATGTCTTCGGTGCCCGACGGGCGCGCGGCGAACCAGCCCGTTTCGGACACCACCTTGATGCCGCCGATCGCGGCACCGTTGCCGGGCGCCTTGTCGAGTATCTGCAAGATTTTCGCATCGGCGAGCGTCTGCGCTTGCACCTGCGACGGCGCGAGTTTTGACAGCGCAGATTTTTGTTGTGCAGTGGCAGGGGCTTCGACGCGATCTGCAAACACGGTGCCGAATTCGCGGCACAAGTCGTTGTAGCGTTGACCGGGGTCCTTGCCGCCGCGCGCGGTGATTTCTGCCGACATCAATGCCGGTACGATCCCGTCCTTGTCTGTCGTCCATACCTGACCGTTACGACGCAGGAAACTGGCGCCAGCACTTTCCTCGCAGCCCAGGCCAAGTGACCCGTCGAACAAGCCAGCGGCAAACCATTTAAAGCCCACAGGCACTTCGAACAGCTTGCGCCCGAGTCTTGCTACGACGCGATCAATCATGCTGCTGCTGACCACGGTCTTGCCGACTGCGGCATCGAGCTGCCACTGCGGCCGATACTGGAACAGGTCATCGATCATCACCGCCAGATAGTGGTTCGGCGGCATCAGGCCTGCCGTTGGCGTCACCACGCCGTGGCGATCATGGTCGGTGTCGCAGGCAAAGGCGATGTCGTAACGATCCTTGAGGCCAATCAGGCGCTGCATGGCGTAGGCCGATGACGGATCCATGCGTATGCGACCATCCCAGTCCAGCGACATGAAGGCGAAGGTCGGATCGACTTGTTCGCTGACCACGTCGAGATTGATGCGGTAGTGCTCGGCGATGCGCGCCCAGTAGTGCACGCCAGCGCCACCGAGCGGATCGACGCCCATGCGAATGCCCGAGGCGCGAATGAGATCGAAATCGAGCACATGTTCAAGGTCGACGACATACGCGGTCAGGAAATCATGCTCGTGCGTGGTCGCGGCTTTGAGCGCTTGCTGCAACGGCACGCGTTTCACGTCCCTCAAGCCGCCTTCGAGCAACGTGTTGGCCTGCGCCTGAATCCAGTTGGTGATGTCGGTATCGGCCGGTCCGCCATTGGTCGGGTTGTATTTAAAGCCGCCGTTGTCGGGCGGATTGTGCGAAGGCGTGATCACGATGCCGTCGCCAAGCCCGGTTTCGCGATCAAGGTTATGCACCAGGATCGCGTGCGAGATCGCAGGGGTTGGCGTGTATTCGCCGCCTTGCGCGGTGCGCACTTCGACGCCATTTGCTGCGAGCACTTCAAGCGCACTGTCACGCGCGGGTTTGGAAAGTGCGTGGGTGTCCATGCCGAGGAATAGCGGCCCGTCGATACCCTGCTTGCGCCGGTACAAGCAGATCGCTTGGGTGATTGCCAGCACGTGGTTTTCGTTGAAGCTGCCATCGAATGAGCACCCGCGATGGCCAGAGGTGCCGAATGCGATGCGTTGCGCGGCGATCGAGGGGTCTGGCTTGAGGTCGAAATAGGCGGCGATGAGCTTGTCGACATCAACCAGTTGCGCAGCATGCGCCGGCTTGCCAGCGAGTGGGCTGATGTGGGTCGCCATCAGCGTGCTCCACGCTGCGCGAGATAACGACGGATCAGCGCATTGGTCGAGCTGTCGTGCTGCAGATCAGCTGTCGTACTGCTTCCAAGTTCCTCGGCGGTGCGCTTCGCCAAAACCTTGCCCAGCTCCACGCCCCACTGGTCGAACGAGTCGATGTTCCAGATCACGCCCTGCACGAACACGCTGTGCTCATACAGCGCGACCAGTGCGCCGAGGCTGTGCGGCGTAAGGCGCTCGGCCAGGATCGTATTGCTCGGGCGATTGCCTTCGAAGGTGCGATGGGGCACCAGTGCCTCAGTCACGCCTTCAGCTCGGACTTCCTCTGCGGTCTTGCCAAATGCCAACGCCTCACTTTGCGCGAACAGGTTGGCCATTAGCAGGTCATGCTGTTCATGCATGGGATTCAGTGGCTGGCAGAACCCGATGAAATCACAGGGCACCAGTCGCGTGCCTTGGTGGATCAATTGGTAGAACGAATGCTGGCCATTGGTGCCAGGCTCGCCCCAATACACCGGGCCGGTCTGGTAATCCACATGCTGGCCGTCAAGCGTGACCGACTTGCCGTTGCTCTCCATCGTCAACTGCTGCAGGTACGCCGGGAAGCGCTTCAGATATTGCGCATAGGGCAGCACCGCGACAGTCTCGGCACCAAGGAAGTTGTTGTTCCACAGCGCCAGCAAGCCCATCAAGGCAGGCAAGTTCTCTGCCAGTGGTGTGTCGCGAAAGTGAACATCCATCGCGTGGAAACCGGCCAGCATCTCGCGGAAATTGTCGGGACCAATCGCGATCATGGTCGACAGGCCAATCGCCGAATCCATCGAATAGCGGCCGCCCACCCAATCCCAGAAACCGAACATATTGGCGGTGTCGATGCCGAAGGCGCGCACACCTTCGGCATTGGTCGATACCGCGACAAAGTGCCTGGCGATGGCAGATTCATCACCCAACCCTTTCAGGCACCACGCACGGGCCGCGTGTGCATTGGTCAGGGTTTCGAGCGTGGTGAAGGTCTTCGAGCAGACGATGAACAGCGTTTCGGCAGGATCGAGATCGCGAACGGCTTCCACGAAATCGGTAGGATCGACATTGGACACAAACCGGAACGTCAGATCACGCTGGCTATAGTCGCGCAGCGCTTCATAGGCCATCACCGGCCCGAGGTCGGAACCACCAATGCCGATGCTGACGACGTTGCGCATGCGCTTGCCGCTGTGCCCCGCCCACTCGCCGGTGCGAACTCGCGTAGCGAACGCAGACATGCGCGCGAGTACCTCGTGCACCCCCGCCACTACGTCAACGCCTTCGGCTTCCAGCCGCTCACCCGCCGGCGCACGCAGCGCGACGTGCAGCACCGCGCGGTCCTCCGTGCGGTTGATGTGTTCGCCATGGAACATCGCCACGATCCGCGCGCGCAGGTCGCACGCTTCTGCAAGCGCCTGCAGCAGGCGCAACGTCTCGTCGCTGACCCGTTGCTTGGAATAGTCGAGGTAAAGACCCGCCGCCGCCGCGTTCATGTGATCGCCGCGTGCCTTATCTACTGCGAATAAGTCACGCAGATGGTCGTTGGCATGCGCTTGGGCGTGTTGCAACAGGGCCTGCCATTGCGGACGCTGGGTGAGCGCGGGTGAAGCGGTGCTGCTTTCAAAAGTGTTCATGGTCGCCTGGCGCTCAGTGGGAAGCACCGGACAAGGCTTGGGTCTTGTCGACGATGCGTTGCAGCAGTTGCTGCCATGACTTCACGAAGGATGCTGCGCCCTCTTCCTGCAGCCGTGTTGCCAATCCGTCGATGTCGATCCCGGCCTTGGCCAGCGTCTGCAGGGTGGCGTCTGCATCGCCCCCATCCTCTGCCATCGGCTTGCCCGCCTTGCCGTGGTCGGCGAAGGCGTGCAGCGTTTTTTCGGGGATTGTGTTGATGGTGTCCGGCGCGGCCAGCGCCTCGATGTAGAGCGTGTCGGATGCAGCCGGATCCTTGGTGCCGGTACTCGCCCACAGCAATCGCTGGGGCTGCGCGCCGGCGCTGGCCAGCTTTTTCCAGCGCGACGATGCCAGCAACTCGCGATACGCACGATAGGTCTGCTGCGCGACGGCGATCCCTAGCTGGTTATGCAGCTCCACCGGCAATTGACCGGCACTGGCCTTGTCCCAGCGGCTGACGAACAGCGAGGCCACCGAACCGACCACGGGATCCAGGCCGGCCTCGATGCGTCGTTCTATACCGCGCAGGTAAGCCTCCGCCGATGCGATGTATTGCGTCTTCGAAAACAGCAGGGTCACGTTGATCGGCACCCCATTGAAGATCGATTCTTCGATCGCTGACACGCCTTCCGGCGTGCCGGGAATCTTGACGAACAGATTGGCGCGATCACCCTGCGCGTGGATGCGTGCGGCGGCTTCGATGCTGCCCGCCGTATCTGCGGCCAGCAGTGGCGACAATTCCATCGACACCCAACCGTCCGCGCCATGGGTGGCATCGAACACCGGCAGGAACAGATCCGCAGCGCGGCGTAGGTCTTCCAGCGCCAGCTCGACGAACAGTGCCTCACCCTGTTTGCCTACACCGGCTTTTTCACGAATGCCTGCATCATAGGCATCGCTGTTGCCGATCGCCTCGTCGAAGATGGTCGGGTTCGAGGTCAATCCGGTGATATAAAAATCATCGATGTAGCGCTTAAGCGTGCCGTTGTCGAGAATCTCGCGGGTGATGTTGTCGAGCCACAAACTCTGGCCGAGGTCGCGCAATGCTTGAAGGTGGTTCATGGGGATTCCTGGTGTGGCGGTATGAGTTGTGAGCCTGCGGTTTAGCGCCGCAGGTCGAATGCCTGGAGGTTGAGGCTGTTGAGCGCATCGATACGCTCCACGACCATGTCGGGGGCTGGCGTGATGTCCTGGTTCGCCGCCTCGCTGGCATAGTGGCCTTGGCGCACGAAGACCGTAGTCAGGCGCTCGCCCATCACCTGTTTCATGGCAGCCAGCAGCGCGGGCTTGTCATCCACCATCACATAGTGCCTGGCAGGAAAGCGGCGCTGCACGGCATCCAGCATGTGCTGTTTGTGCAGGTAGATCAGCACCCTGCCCCGCACCGCGTCCCAGATGCCGGAACGCTGCACTTTGCGCGGCTGGAACACAATATCGCCATCGGACAGTATGACCGGCGTGCCAAGCGTGCGCAGGTGCGCGATGGTGTCCAGCGCGCCGGGATAAGAGCGCTCCGCAAACGGGTAGTCGAGCATGAAGGCGGACATCTGCAGCAGATCCGGATCATCATCCAGGCCTTCACGAAAGGCCTGCAACGCTGCCAGATAGTCCGCGTAACCCAAGCGGATGCGCTCGCTTTCGTAGAACGCCCAATAGCGAGCGCGTCCGACTTCGTCGAAATCACGCAGCAGGCGTGCGTCGAGGTCGGACTTGAACCGGTC
>JBDSGA010000062.1:0-11610 GCA_039919235.1 Thermomonas sp.
TTCCTGGTGGATTTCGAGCGGTTCGGCCCTGCTTTGGCTGATTTCCTGCGCCAATTGCCCTGATTGAATGCTGATCGGGCATGACCTCATGCCGATTGATAGACTGACCGGCATGGACAATCCCTGCACTGCCGTCGATTTCCCCGGTTGCGCCAAATTCATCGCCGCAATCGACGCGGCGGTCAGCGCCGGTGACCAGCACGCGGTCACCTCAGCGGTCCGTAACAGCCTGTGCAACCTGATCCGCGACCCGGACGTGGCCTTGCCGGCGTGCGTCCACGATCCCATCGTCGACCATTACGCCCGCCGCGAGCTCTACCGCAGCCCGCGCCACGGTTACAGCGTGGTGGCGATGACGTGGGGACCGGGGCAAGGCACGCCGCTGCACGACCACTCCGGCCTGTGGTGCGTGGAAGGTGTCTGGGCTGGCGAGCTGGAAATCGTCCAATACGAATTGCTGGAACGCGACGGCGAGCGCTTTCGTTTCCGCGCCGCGGGCGGCCTGCATGCCGGCCCCGGCAGTGCCGGCAGCCTGATCCCGCCGCACGAATACCACACCATCCGCAATACCAGTCACGAAGACGTTGCAGTATCGCTGCACATTTACAAGGCCGAGATGGCGTGCTGCTCGAAGTTCCAGCTGCAAGACGGCGAATGGTTCGCGCGCGAAAGTACGCAAATGGCGACCGACAAAGCCGCTTGAGTGCGATCGCTTGAGCTGTGCTCTTTTTTAGACTCGCGCTCGGCTATACTTCGCATCCCGCGCCGGAGTGGCGGAATCGGTAGACGCAGCGGACTCAAAATCCGCCGCCTTTAAAAGCGTGGGGGTTCGAGTCCCCCCTCCGGCACCAAGACAACTACAGCCATTTCCAGTCAGTGCTCCCTGAGTTCTCGCGGGAAACGGCGGTAATAGGCACACGCGGGCACGCTGAGCACGCGCGACTCCACGAAACTGGCACCTGCGCTCGGCTCCCGTGGCAACCCACGGGCGGGCCGCTCACTGTCGTGCACGCACTTGCATTTGCTCGACATCGCGTGCTTATCTAACGCCATGTTTCAAGCGCTAGTTGCGGACATCGAGATGCTGATGAGCAGCGCGGTTCTGCGTTGCAGGGTGCCGGCCAAAATACCGGTTGAGGTTGCGCTGCCCCAACATTTTCGGGATCGCTCCGGTCCTGTTTCCGGCTCTGGATGTGCACTTGCCACCCACGAGGAGGCATTTCATGCGTGCAATCGATCCCGAGCCTGATGCGGTTGGTGCCGTTGCGGAATACCAACGGCCAGGCGAGGTTGCCAGGTTGCAGAGTGAAAATTCCCTGCTGAAGAGCGGTGCCCTGCAGGACGCCATCTTCCACAGCGCCAACTTCTCCAGCATCGCCACCGATGCCAACGGCGTGATCCAGATCTTCAACGTCGGCGCCGAACGGATGCTCGGTTATGCGGCTGCCGACATGGTGGACCGCATCACCCCGGCGGACATCTCCGATCCGCAGGAACTGGTGACGCGCGCTGCCTCATTGAGCGTTGAACTGGACACCACGATCACGCCCGGATTCGAGGCACTGGTGTTCAAGGCGTCGCGAGGGATCGAGGACATCTACGAGCTGACCTACATCCGCAAGGACGGCAGCCGTTTTCCCGCCATCGTCTCGGTGACAGCGCTGCGCGATGCAGCGGGCGGGGTCATCGGCTACCTGCTGATCGGCACCGACAACACAGCACGCAAGCTGGCCGAAGAAAAGCTGATCAAAGCCGGCGCATTGCAGAACGCGATTTTCAACAGCGCCAACTTCTCCAGCATCGCCACCGATGCCAACGGCGTGATCCAGATCTTCAACGTCGGCGCCGAGCGGATGTTGGGCTACTCGGCGGCGGACGTCACCAACACGATCACGCCCGCGGACATCTCCGACCCGCAGGAGGTGATCGCCCGCGCCGCCGCGCTCAGCATCGAACTGGGCACGCCGATCACACCCGGGTTCGAGGCGCTGGTGTTCAAGGCGTCGCGTGGGATCGAGGATATCTACGAACTGACTTACATCCGCAAGGACGGCAGCCGCTTTCCCGCCATTGTCTCGGTCACCGCATTGCGTGACGCGCAAGAAGTCATCATCGGCTACCTGCTGATCGGAACCGACAACACGGCCCGCAAACGGGTGGAAGCTGAACAGGCGCTGCTTGACCAACGCCTGCGCGACCAGCAGTTCTATACCCGGTCGCTGATTGAATCCAACATCGACGCGTTGATGACCACCAACCCCCACGGGATCATCACGGATGTCAACCAGCAGATGCTCGAGCTCACCGGGCGCACGCGCGAGGCGCTGATTGGCGCACCCTGCCGCGACTTCTTCACCGACCCGGCGCGTGCCGACGAGGCCATCCGCCGCGTCCTGGCGGAAAAGCGGATCAGGGATTACGAGCTGACGGTGCGCGCGCTGGATGGCAAGGAATGGGTCGTCTCCTACAACGCAGCGACGTTCTATGATCGCGACCAGAATTTGCAGGGCGTGTTTGCCGCGGCGCGCGACGTGACCGAACGCAAGTTGTTCGAACGCACGTTGCAGGAGAAGAACATAGAGCTGGAACATGCCAGCAGGATGAAGTCGGAATTCCTGTCGACGATGTCGCATGAATTACGCACGCCGCTCAATGCGATCAACGGCTTTTCCGAGGCACTCAGGGATGGGCTGATGGGACCACTGACCGAGACCCAGCATGAGTACATTGGTGACATCTTTTCCAGTGGCCAGCACTTGCTGTCGTTGATCAATGACATTCTCGATCTGTCAAAAGTCGAGGCGGGAATGATGTCACTTGAACTGGAAAGTGCTGACTTTCCCAGCCTGCTCAGCAATAGCATGTCGATCGTGCGGGAAAAGGCAGCCGCGCAGAGTATCCAGCTTGTACTCGAAGCAGGCAGTGACCTCGAATCACTTCAGTTGGACACCCGGAAAACCAAACAGATCGTTTATAACCTGCTGTCGAACGCGGTCAAGTTCGGGGCGCGGGGCGGACGCGTCACCCTGCATAGCCGCAGGGTGCCGCGCCGTTCGGTCGGCAAGTTTGACGAGCCGTGGCCTAGCCGTGGTTTCGAACTAGCCGACAACGAATTCGCCGAATTCCTGGAGATCAGCGTCAGCGACGGTGGGATCGGGATCTCGCTTGCGAACATGGCAAAGCTGTTCCAGCCATTCACCCAGATCGACAGTAGCCTCGCGCGCAAGTTCGAGGGCAGTGGCCTGGGACTTGCGCTGGTCAAGCAGATGGCCGAGTTGCACGGGGGTAGTGTTGCGGTGGCCAGCCTGGAAGGCGTGGGCACGCGATTTGCGGTCTGGCTTCCGATCCGCAACGCCGCGCTCCCTGTATTGAAAGACATCTATGCTCCCCGCCAGGCGCGCGTCGCCAGTGCGCCGAACGGCCGCAGGGTGGCGATGGTGGTCGAGGACGATGAGCATGCTGCGGTCCTGGCAACGATGCTGCTTGAGGCCGAAGGCTTCCAGGTCGTGGTGGCAGACAGCGCGGAGGAAGCGTTGGTGCTGCTCGCCCACCACACCCTCGATCTCATCACCCTTGACCTGCAGCTCCCAGGCATGACGGGTGTGGAGCTGTTGCAACGCCTGAGCGACGACAGCCGGGTGGCAAACGTTCCGGTGGTCATCATCTCGGGTCAGGCTGACGGCAAGATCGGATCTTGCGCCGGAGCAGCAGCCGTACTGCAGAAACCGATCAGTCGCCTGCAACTGCACGCGTCGCTTGCGAACCTGGGCTTGCAGGAAAGTTCCCTGACCACGCACATGGTACTGGTGGTGGACGACGATCCAAAGGCGGTCGACCTGATCGCGGCGTACCTGACGCCTCCGGCGTACTCCGTTGTTCGCGCATACGGCGGCGCGGAGGCACTCACGCTGGCAAGGCAGCACCATCCTGATCTGATCCTGCTGGACTTGATGATGCCCGACGTCAATGGCTTCGAAGTCGTGGAAGCGCTGTCCAGGGATCCGGAAACAGCGCGCATTCCGATCCTGGTGCTGACTGCCAAGCAAGTCACCCAACTGGATCGCGAAACACTCAACCGCAACCCGCAAAACGCGATCAACATCGTCGGCAAGGCGGGGTTCGACCGCATCGGATTCATGAGCGAGGTCAGGCGTGCGCTTGGCAGCCAGGAGGGTACGGATGGCGCTGATCCTCGTGGTTGAAGACAACCCCGCCAACATGAAGCTTGCGTCCCTGTTGCTGCGCAATGTCGGTCATTCCGTCCTGTCCGCGATTGATGCCGAGTCCGGGATCGCGCGCGCGCGCGCGGAGTGCCCCGATTTGATCCTGATGGATATCCAACTACCAGGCATGGACGGCCTAGCGGCGACTGCAATCCTGAAACAAGACCAGGCCACCGCGCATATTCCTGTCATCGCCGTGACCGCGATGGCCATGTCTTCGGATCGCGAGAAAGCGCGCGCCGCCGGTTGTGACGCCTACATTTCCAAGCCCCTGCGCTACCGTGACCTCTATGCCTGCATCGATACGTTACTGGGCAACGCCGCACCCGTAGCGGACGCGGACGCCGGGAAAGCAACCCCATGAGCACCATTGCCCGCACCATCCTGATCGTCGATGACGAGATGAAGAACCGGAAGCTGCTTGACATGCTTCTCAAGCATGAGGGGTACTCCACCCTCTGCGCGGCCAGCGGCGACGAAGCGCTGCTCATGATCGAACAGCAGGCCCCTGACCTGATCCTGCTTGACGTGATGATGCCCACCCTGGATGGCTACGAGGTGGCCCGCATCCTCAAGGCACACCCCGTCAGCCTCAATATCCCCATCATCATGGTGTCCTCGCAGGGTGACCGAACTGCGCGGCTGGCGGGGCTGAATGCCGGCGCGGAGGAGTTCCTGACCAAGCCCATCGACCGCGACGAGCTTTGGTTGAGGGTTCGCAACCTGCTGCGACTCAAGTCGGACGCTGACCTCGTCCGCGACAACAGCGTGATCCTCGAGCAACGGGTACAAGCGCGCACGGTGGAGCTGCAGCGCTTCAGCGTGGCGATGGATGCAACCGCCGACGCGCTGACCCTCACTGATCGCCGCAGCATGCGATACATCGATGTCAACGCGGCCGCGTGCACGCTCCTGGGTTACACCCGTGAGGAAATGCTGTCGTTGGGCCCGTCCAACATCGTGGTTGAGGACAACATGGAGGCGCGTTTTGACGCGATCATTGCCGGGGATGGCCCCAGCCAACTGCGCGAACTGATGTGGAGGCGCAAGGACGGTTCCGAGGTTTCCGTCGAAGTGAACCGGCAGGCGGTGCAGACAGGTGCTGACTGGACCATCGTTGCGGTTGCCCGCGACATCACCGACCGCAAGCAGACCGAAGCGCAGCTGCAACAACTTGCGCACTACGACTCGCTCACCGGTCTGCCCAATCGCCGCCTGTTCCAGGAGTCGCTGTCCAAGGCCATTGAGCAGGCCGACGCGCTGGATATGCAAGTTGCGCTGCTGTATCTGGATCTCGACGACTTCAAGGACGTCAACGACAGTTTGGGTCATTCGATCGGCGATGAATTGCTGCGGGAGATTGGGGTACGACTGCTCGCCACGCTGTATCCGCGTGACAGCGTCGGGCGGCTGGGTGGCGACGAATTCGGCATCATCCTGCTTACCCCTCGCGATGCCGAAATTGCAATGATCGTGGCGGAACGAATCCACGCGACGCTCAGCGTTCCATTCGAATTGACCGGGAACTCCGTACGCACGTCGGTCAGCATCGGCATTTCTGTCTATCCCTTCGACACGAACAGTGCCGAAGTGCTGGCGCGCAACGCAGACATGGCGATGTACGAGGCCAAGCGTTCCGGGCGCAATACCTCCCGCTTCTACACCGCCGTTATGAATGAGCGTGTCGGGGAAAAACTGCAACTGGTAACGGCCTTGCGAAACGCCTTGGCACACGACGAATTCGTGCTGCATTACCAACCCAAGGTCTGCCTGGAAACTGGCCGATTGATGGGCGTAGAAGCCTTGCTGCGCTGGCAAAGGCCCGGGCACGGACTGGTCGCGCCCGTCAAGTTCATTCCGGCTTTGGAAGAATCCGGCCTCATCGTGCCGGTCGGGGCCTGGGTCATTGCAACCGCGTGCTGGCAACTCGCAGATTGGCGCCACCGTGGCCTGCCGCCATTGCCTATCGCAGTGAACGTATCGGCCGTGCAGATTGCGCAAAAGCGTCTCTCCAGCACCCGCACGGGGTCTGGGGACCCAGCTGACGGAAGCCAGGAGCGGATCGATCTGCTGTCGGCGGTCAACGCATCCATGACAAAGCACGAAGTGCCCGCGGGATTGCTGGAGATCGAAATCACCGAGAGCGTGGTCATGGCCGATGCCGAGCACAGCATCGCGATCCTGCAACGCCTGCGCGAAATTGGCGTGACCTTGTCGGTCGACGACTTCGGCACCGGCTACTCCAGCCTGTCGTACCTGCGGCGCTTTCCCTTGGAGTCAGTCAAGATCGACGGTAGCTTCATCGGTGATGTGACGAGCAGCGCGGAAGACGCCTCCATCGTGGTGGCGATCATCGAGATGGCGCATCGCATGAAACTGCACGTCATCGCAGAGTGCGTTGAAACCGCCGAGCAGATGCGATTCTTGCAGGCACACGGCTGTGACCAGGCGCAAGGCTATTATTTCGCCAAGCCGTTGCCGGCCGATGAACTCGAAACTCTCCTGGACAACCCCGACGGGTTTAGGCATATCGTTGTTGCGCCGGTAGAAAAGTCCTAGAGCGAAGTGCTCGCAGGACTAGGGCTTCTCCGAATTTTTCGCACGTTGATTCGCACCGTTGCCAGAGATTCCGCCGACGACAGTAGCGGGGATATTTACGGGTGACGCTTAGAGGGTGCCGTACACCGGCTGCCATGAACGGCCAGGTCGATGCCGTGCATGCCTCCAAGCATGCTGACATCAGTGTTGCGTGCTTGAATCAGGCTCACCACCCGGGCAAGCTTGGCCGCCTGCCAGCCCCTACAGTGGGTAGGCTTCTGTTTTGGCATGGAGATGGTGATGGTGATGGTGATGGTGATGGCTACGGCAAGGTCGAGGTGGGTGTGACGAAATGTGCCGAGATACATCACGATTCTCCCGAAGACTGTGCGCAGCAGTTGGCCGGGTGCGCACGCGACGCCCTGAACAGCGAATGTTTCTGCATCACCCTGGACAAGGCCGCGCTGCGTGACGCGTTGAAATCGCAATTACCCCACACCGATCTGTTCGAGTTGATCGAGGCGCGCTGCCCGCATTTATTTGCGGCCAACCCGGTGTTCATCACCGCAGCGCATCGCGACCGCATGGCCGAACTCGTTCGCACCGTCACCTCCGTCATCGCGCTGCCCGCGGTTCGGGAAGCCGCGCTGGCCATGGCACCCGAGATTGCCCGGCATGATCCCGGCGGCGCTCTCGGCGTGTTCTTTGGGTACGACTTCCACGTTGCAGAGGGCCGGCTCGGCCTGATCGAAATCAATACCAATGCTGGCGGCGCCATGCTCAACATCGCGCTGGCACGTGCACAACGTGCCTGTTGCGCGCCGCTGCAAGACATGGTGCCTGCGGCGATGGAAACCGCGATCATCGCCATGTTTCGTCACGAGTGGCAGTTGAGCAAGCGCAGTGGACCCTTGCGCTGCATCGCCATTGTCGACGAAGCGCCGCAGCAGCAATATCTGTATCCGGACGTGCTGCTGTTCCAGGATCTTTTCCAGCGCCATGGCTTCAAGGCGATCATCACCGATCCCTCGGAGTTGTCGCTGCGAGACGGCGTGCTCTGGCACGGCAACACGGTCGTGGATCTTGTCTACAACCGATTGACGGACTTTTCCCTGCAAGACCCGGCCAACGCCGTGCTGCGCGAGGCCTACCTGCAACACGCGATGGTATTGACACCGCATCCCCAGGCGCACGCGCTTTACGCCAACAAACGCGTGCTGGCGGTGTTGAGTGACGCACCACAACTGCAAGCGCTGGGCGTCCCAGTCGCCAGTCGCGACATCCTGCTGGCCGGCATTCCAGCCACTGAGCGCGTCGACCCGGTTCACGCCGATCGATTGTGGTCCCAGCGGAGTGGTCTGTTCTTCAAGCCGGCGAACGGGTTTGGCAGTCGCGCTGCCTATCGTGGCGATAAACTGACGCGGCGTGTCTGGCAGGAGATTCTGGCCGGCGATTACGTGGCGCAGGCGATTGTCGCGCCGGGCGAACGGGTTATTTCAGCCCAGTCGCAGCTGCAGACGCTGAAGTTCGACGTGCGCAACTACGTCTACGACGGTTCGGTGCAGTGGTTGGCGGCACGGCTTTATCAGGGCCAGACCACGAATTTCCGCACCTCGGGTGGTGGCTTTTCACCCGTGTACGTCCAAACCCCGCTCGACACGACTGATGCACCCACGGCGGCCTGAATGAAAATCCTGATGACCCTCGTTCTGCTGATGATGACGTGCCAAGTACAGGCGCAGCGTGTGGTGAACCTGTGGCCGGGCATCGCTCCCGGCTCAGAGGGTTGGAAGCAAAAGGAAGTGATCGTCGACGACACGCCAGTCGGCACCGTCGCCATCAACGTCGTCACCCCGACGTTGACTGCGTACCTGCCGCAACCGGGAACGGCGACTGGCCTGGGCATCATCATTGCACCCGGCGGGTATTGCATGGCCCTGGCACTGGGTCAGGGTGGCAACGACGTCGTGCGCTGGCTGCAGCAGCGGGGCATCGCGGCCTTTGTGTTGAAGTATCGGACCCAAGAGAAACGCGAACAGGGCATTCCCCGCGACGTGGACATGGACCGTGCCTGCAAGTACGGCATCGCCGATGGCATCCAGGCACTCGAAGTCGTGCGTGCGCATTCGAAGGAATGGGGCATCGCACCGAACCACATCGGCATGCTCGGATTCTCGGCTGGCGGCATGGTGGTGAGCGGCGCGTTGCTGCAAGGGGACGCCGCGGCGAGGCCGGATTTCGTGGCCCTGCTGTATGGCGCGCCATTCGGCAAGATGCCGGCGATCCCCGCCAAACTGCCGCCCATGTTCATGGCGTGGGCGCAAGACGACGACGTCGGCCGCGATGCCGTAGTGAGGTTCTATGACGCCCTGCTCATTGCGGGCAATCCACCCGAAGCTCACATCTATCGGACAGGTGGGCATGGCTTTGCGATCAAACCGCAAGGCACCACCAGCGATCATTGGACCCAACACCTGATGGACTGGCTGCGGGCAAACGCTTTCCTGCCAATCACCCCTCCAGATTCCACGCACCAGTAGCCGCACGACGATCGCGATCAATGGCTGCGCCCACCCCGGTGCGCAATGAGATCGAAGGGCCGTTGGCTGGAGAAAAAACCTGGATAAAAAGCCGAGATAACGGGATAAAAAGAAAGACCCGATCTCGCGAACGGCTGTTCGGAGGGGATCGGGTCTCGCGCGCTTGAGCGATTGTTAACGGGTCTTTGGGAACCCGCGAAGTTTTTCCCAAGCCACTGCAGGCTACTCGGGCGCGCGTTAGGATTTGGCTAATCGAAGCGCGTTTGAGTGACCGCTGGTCGGACAGGACGCCTTAATGCGCCCAAGGCCACCAACCCACGCCATGCAGGGCATAGCGGTCGGCGGCACGCTCGAACCGGTTGCGCACGCTGACCCCGCCGCACAGCCCGTACAACGGCAGGAACAGTGGCCCCAGCACCATGTACTGATACACATGCGCGCGCTCGTGGTCGGCCAACAGGATGCCCGCCTCCTTACCGTGGCCCGCGCGATGCGCATACGTCCAGCATGGCTCGTCGAGCGTCTCGCCGGTATGCAGGATCACGTTACCCAGTGTCAGCGCCCCACCCGGCCCGAATGGCACACCATGGAACACGATGGCAAGGTCGCGCGTGCGGACATGCGCGTGGGCACCGCGCGCCAGGCACACGCCGCCGGCAATCAACCCAAGCGCCGTGTTCGGCAGGGTCCACGCGATGCCCAGCACTTGCAACACCCGCAATAGCCAGCGCGGCATGGCTGCGGGCTCAGCGCGCGCGCTTGCCCAGCCACTCGTGAATGGTATCCGGCACCTGCTTGGCGCGAGACGACACATAGATACCGATGTGGCCACCCTTGAATGAAAGTTCGGTGTAATCGTCAGTACCGGCCAAGTCGCGCAGCGCACGCGAGGCATCCGGCGGCACCAGGTGATCCTGTTCGGCGAAGATATTGAGGATCGGCATTTCCACCATCCCGAGGTGCACGTCGGCATCGCCGACTTTCACGCCGCCATTGACGAAGCCGTTCTTCTGGAAGAACTGGGTGTTGAATTCGCGGAACGCTTCGCCCGCCTGGTCGGGTGAATCGAAGATCCATTTTTCCATGCGCAGGAAATCCTCCATCGCCCGCTTGTCGTCCAGGATGTCGACCATGCCCACGTACTTTTGTGCGAACAGCCGCCACGGCTTCAGCATCAGGTAGGTCAAATTCATCATGTCCGCGGGGATATTCCCCAGCGTATCAACCAGCAAGTCGACGTCGATCTCGCGGTTCCAGTTCGACAGCATGTTATCCGCGGTGTGGAAGTCCACCGGCGTGACCATGGTGATCAGGTTCTTGATCTTGGCCGGATGCAATGCGGCGTAGCACAGCGAGAACACGCCACCCTGGCAGATCCCGAGCAGGTTGATCGCATCAAGTCCATGCGCCTTGCGCAAGTAGTCGACGGCGCCGCCGATGAAGCGCTCGATGTAGTCCTCCAAGTTGAGGAATCGATCGGAACGATCCGGGTAGCCCCAGTCGATGATGTAGACGTCCTCACCGCGCTCCAGCAGGCCCTTCACCATCGAACGGTCTTCCTGCAGGTCGACCATGTACGGGCGGTTCACCAGCGCGTAGCTGATCAGCAGCGGCACCTTCGCAGTCGGCGTACGCGCGCCAACGAAGCGATACAGCACGGTCTTGCCGTCGCGCCAGACCTCCTCGCGCGGGGTCACGCCGAAGTGCACCTCGTCCATCGCGCGCAAGGTGCCGATGCCGGCGCCGAGCTTGCGCTGCATGTTCGACATTTCCTCGGCTAGCGCTTCCACCGTGATGTTGAGTGGTCCGGTCATCTCAGCGCTTCCTGCTGGCGGGCTTGGCGGACTTGCGTGCTGTCACGGTCTTGCGAACGGGCGCTTTGTTTGCGGTCTTCGTCGCTTTCTTTGCAGCCTTTGGCGCGGATGCGGCCTTCGCCGCTGGCTTGGATTTGGGTGCTGGCTTGGATACTGCCTTTCGTGCTGACTTTGCTGCGGGTTTGGGTGCCTTCGGCTTCACAGCGGCTCGGGCCGGCGCAGCTGGAGCCGTTGCAGCTGGCGCGGCCTCTTCGCTTCGGCGCTGCATGCGCCGCATCTGGCGATCCAGTTCGGCAATCTTGTGATGCGCGCTATCGAGTTCGGTGCGGCCTGGCATGCCCATCGAACTGGCGGACTCTTCGACCATCCGTTGGATGCCGCTGCGCAAGGTCATCTGCGCATTGACCATCGCGCCATACACCTGCCGATAGTCCGGCGACAACGCGGACTCGGCGAAGGCTTCCTCGGCGGCATCGACCCAGAGATCAAACAGCG
>JBDSGA010000063.1:0-9433 GCA_039919235.1 Thermomonas sp.
ATGCGGCCGCCGTGCTTCCCTCAACTGTTCCAAGGAGTAACAACATGTCTGATCGTCAAACCGGTACCGTCAAGTGGTTCAACGACGCCAAGGGCTTCGGCTTCATCACCCCGCAGAGCGGCGACGACCTTTTCGTCCACTTCCGTTCCATCCAGGGTGACGGCTTCAAGTCGCTGCAGGAAGGACAGAAGGTCTCGTTCAAGGTTGCGCAGGGCCAGAAGGGCCTGCAGGCTGAAGAAGTCCAAGCCGAGTAAGTTTTACTCGACGCTTGCATCGCGTTAGCGATACCAGGACCCCGAGCGGAAACGCTCGGGGTTTTTGTTTTTGCGCCTTGGGTTGTTTTAGATCACTTCGGCCGATAAATCGCACATAGCTTGTTGCCGTCGGGATCGCGGACATAGGCCAGGTACAGGCTGCCCATGTCACCGGTGCGCAGGCCCGGCGGATCCTCGATGGAGGTGCCGCCGGCCTCGACTGCCACATCATGGAACTGCTTCGCCTGCTCCGCCGAGCTGCACTTGAAGCCAATCGTGGCGCCATTGGCGCACGTCGCCGAACTGCCGTCGATCGGCTCGGCGACCCCAAAGGTATTGCCATCATGGCGATAGAACATGCGCATGTGGCCGCTGGGCGAACGGCTCTTCATTGCACCACCCGCCCCCAGTACGCCTAGCACCGCGTCGTAGAATTTTTCAGATCGCTCGATGTCGTTGGTGCCGACCATGATGTGATTAAACATGGGTATGGGTCCTATGGGATGAGTAACGTTGATGAACGCAGGTGGCGAAGAAGGCGCTACTCCTTCTTGCTATAAATGTACCTGAACCTTTTTCCAGGAGTTGTCGCGACCATGCCGAAACATCCCCATGTGCGCGCAACCCTGCTCCTGCTGTTGCCAGTGCTTCTTCAAGCGTCAGTGCCTGCATTCGCCCAAAGTGCGGGCTCGAAGATCTCTGGCATTGAGCAGATCGGCGAGGACTTTGCCTCCGTTCCCTGTGAAGACAGCGAGCGGCTTGCAGGCGTGAAGTCACTATTTGCCCGCGCAGGCGCCACCGCCTCTGACCTTGTCATGGAGCAGCACAAGGGCGTCGAGAACCTGGTGGTGGGCAAGAAGGGCGCGTCTAACGAGAAGATCGTCATCGGCGCTCACTACGACAAGGTCACCAATGGATGCGGTGCATTGGACAACTGGACCGGCCTGGTGGCGATGTCGCACCTGTACCAGACGCTGCGCGACATTCCGCTGAACAAGACCTTGGTCTTCGTCGCTTTCGGAAAAGAGGAAAAGGGCCTCGTCGGCTCACGTGCCATGGCAAAGGCGATAAGCAAAGAGCAAGCCGCGGAGTACTGCGCGATGATCAACATCGACACGTTGGGGCTGGGCCCGCCGCAGGTCGCCGACAACATGTCGAGCAAGAAACTGGAGCGGCTCGCTGCCGATCTGGCCAAGGACATGGAGATGCCGTTCGCGCACGCCATGATCCGTGGCGCCGACTCTGATTCCAGCGCGTTCGTGGCAAGGAAAATACCGGCCGTGACGATCCACGGCATGAACAAGGACTGGCCGAAGCTGCTTCACACCGAGAACGACCAAGCCACGAAAGTGAATGCAACCAGTGTCTACCTTGGCTATCGCCTTGCCTTGGCAATGATCGTCAATCTCGACGGGATGCCTTGCGATGCATTCAGGTGAAGATGGGGTCGGGTTCATTCATTTCCTAATAAATAAACCCGACCCCATTTTTGTGGCCGCTGGGCGAGCGGCTCTTCATTGCCCTACCCGCCCGCAGCACGCCGAGCACCGCCTCGTAGGACTTTTCAGACCGCGCGATGTCGTTGGTGCCGACCATGATGTGCTTGAACAGTGTTTGTAGTCTTTTGAAGTTGAAGGAAGCGTTAGAAGTGCAAAATGCAAACGTTTTATTCGCTGCGCCTAGCGTCCAGCCATACCAAAACCCCGGGCGGCAACGTCAGGGGTTTTACTTGAGTCGTTGCCAATGAAGTCCAGCCTTTCAGGCGCACCAGCAAGGACGGAATCCACATATGGATGCCGTCCCGTCACATTATTTGGCTGGCATGGCCGCCATGTCGGCACGGTGCTTCATGATCTCAGCTTCGGACAGTTTGCCATCGGCGTTGCTGTCTGCAGTCGAAAAATGCTGATGCAGCATGTCGCTATCCATCAACTCGTCAGCCGTGACGCCACCATCATGGTTCTTGTCCATGTCGGCGAACGACATCTCCTTGCCCATGGCGCCCATGTCGTGGGCGGGCATATTTGCGTCGGCTTGCATGCCATCGGCAGGCATGTTGGTCGCGGGCATGGCATCAGCCGGCATCGGCTGCGCTGGCATGGTATCGGCCGGGGCCGTCACCGCGACCGGCGGTACGTTGTCGTCTGCATCGTTGCCTTTGCAGCCGGCCAGCACGGCCAGACCCGGAATCAGCACGGCAAGCAGAACGGTATGTTTGTTCATCATCGGAAGTCTCCAATATGGGGTGGGCGAGATGCTCGCCTGAGAGGCAAGCAGCCGCTATGGAGCGGTCGCCCTGAAACCTCTAAGCGAAGGGTTGCAGCCCGGTAGTAATGCGGTCGTGATGAGCGGTGAAAGCAAAGTCTCGGTCCGAAGCGTCGCACTGTCGCCCTATTGATCCCTGAACGCATCTCCAGCGAATCATCCAGCGCGCCAGGCGTCACCACCAACTCACGCTCAAGCGAGCCCGGATCAGCGTCGGCACTGGCATCATGGCGCGACCATGCACACCACCCTCGACCCCCTGCGCCGCTACGCCGTGGCTCGCACGCTGTTCAAGCCGACCACGCTGATGCGCGCGATCACCAAGCTAGGCTTCGTGCAGGCCGATCCCATCCGCGCACCGGCGCGCGCGCAGGACCTGACCTTGCGTCATCGCGTGATCGGCTACCAGGCCGGTGAGCTTGAACGACGTTATCCGCGACTGGCTCTGGAGGAAGACTTCTTCGTCAACTACGGGTTCCTGCCGCGCGCGCACCATGCGCTGATGCATCCGCGCAGTGCGCGACAAGCATGGACGCCGACGCGCTGGAAGCAGGCGAACGCCGTGCGCGAGTTCGTCGCCCACCATGGCGTGGTGCATCCGCGCGAAGTCGACGCGCACTTCGCCCATGGCAAAACCACCAACTGGTTCGGCGGCTCCTCCAATGCCAGCACCCAGTTGCTGGATGGCATGCATTACCGCGGCCTGCTGCGCGTGGCCGGGCGCGCCAGCGGCACGCGCACGTACGCCGTGCGCGATGATGCCGCGCCGGTGGACAAGGCCGAAATAGACGCACGTCTGGATGCACTGATTGATCTAATCGTGCACAAATACGCGCCGTTGCCGGATGCCAGCCTGGGACAGTTGGTCGCGTACTTGGGCCGTGGCGTGCCGCAATGGAACGCGGCCCGAAAGCAGGCACTGCTGCGTGCACGGCAGCGCCTGCAACGCAGCAACGTCGATGGCGTCGATTGGCTGTGGCCCAAAGGCGAGCGCCCGGAAAGTCGTCGCTGGAAAACCGATGCACACGTGCGCCTGCTCACGCCGTTCGATCCCCTGGTATGGGACCGCCGCCGCTTCCAGTTGCTATGGGGCTGGACCTATCGGTTCGAGGCCTACACGCCCGCGCCCAAGCGCAAGCTTGGCTATTACGCGCTGCCATTGCTCTGGCGTGATCGGGTGATCGGTTGGGGCAACTTGTCAGTGAGTGAGGGCGTGTTGCGTTCGCAGCTGCATTACGTGGACGGCAAGCCGCCAGGCGATGCGTACTTCGACGAGGCACTGGAGGCCGAGCTTGTGCGGATGCGCGCGTTCCTGGGACTGGAAATAGAACATGGTGCCCGTTGACATAGAACACTGCCTTTCTTCGTGCTGATTCCAGGATGCCGTCACGAAGCGTGCACCGCGGTTGCCGGAACGTGAGGATGATCCTATAGGGAACCTAAGCACGGAAAGCGTGATGCACGACCCTCCCACCGCCATTGAAAGAATCCAGGCCGAGCTGGCGGCATTGGAAGCCGAGATGCCAAGCCTGCAAAAGCACGCCGCCAACGTATTCGTGCTCGCCAGCGCGTGGGCGGAGCGTCACGACGCCATTATTTTCGCGACTCCGCCCGGATTGCGAAGCGAGGTCGAAGCGCGCTTACGGCGGATCGGGATCCGCTGGGGCATGGTGCCCGGCAGGCGCATGACCGGTCAGTTCCCGGCCCTGCCGCCGCGCGATCCAGGCGCTGGATCGTAAGCCCCTTTCTTCGTTTCGTACTCAAGCGCCCAGCAGTTCCACCTCGAACTTCAGGGTGGCATTCGGCGGGATCACGCCACCGGCGCCGCGCGCGCCATAGCCAAGATTGGCCGGGATGATCAGGGTGCGCTGGCCGCCTTCCTGCATGCCCTGCACACCTTCGTCCCAGCCCTTGATCACCATGCCGCCGCCAAGCGGAAAGATGAAGGGTTCGCCACGATCCTTGCTGGAATCGAATTGCTCGCCCTGTTCGCCGTTCTCAAACAGCCAGCCGGTGTAATGCACGGTGACGTTGCGGCCAAGCTGGGCCTCGGCGCCGGTGCCGATGGTGGTGTCTTCGAACTGCAGGCCGGAGGCCGTGGTGGTGAACGCCATGAGATGTTCCTTGTGGGACGTGGGAATTTTCGTGGCCCTCAGTTTAGCGGCCGCGCCCCTGGCTGGCGTGCTCGAAAGCAGCGGTCAGCGCTTGGCTTGCGCACGCAGAAGCGCGGCGCTCTTGGCAACTTCCTCGCGATAGGCTTCTGCGTCACCGAATTCCGCAAACTCGCTGTATCGCGGATGCGCCGCGATGACTTTGCGTGCGTGCTTGATCGGACACCAGAATTGCTCTGTTCGCGATCCGACTTCGCGCACATACCCAATCAGTCCGTTCGCGTAGGAGCAATACGCGCAGTTCAACTTCTCGAGCAGGTTGAGGTACGCAAGGTAGCGGCGGTCGAAGACCAGGTATTCACGACGCTTCACCTTGGGGATGCCGTACACCGGAAAGCACACGGCTTGGTAGATCGTGATGAACACATCAAGCAACACAAACGGAACGATCAGCAGATAGATGAGCGGCGCCGTCAGCGCTATAAGTGGCCTGGCACCCACGATGTAGTGCAGCAGGCGCGTCTTCATTTCGCGGTGCCGCTTCAGCACTGCTTTGTCGAATTCGATTCTTCCATCTTCGATACGGACATTCAGTTCGGCGCGCGCAAGCGCCATCTGCACTTCAAGCTCCGCCTCCATGGTGCGGATGCCATGAAGCAGCTCTTCTACTTTGGGATTCATTTCGCTTGCCTGATGGCGAAGAAGTACACGAAAGGGTGCGGATTCACGCAGGCGATTTTTCGCAAGCTAAAAAAGGGGTCAGAGAACTCTATCCTCGCGATGCTCATGAAGGCTTCGCAAGGGAAATGTTCTTTTCCCCCTTTTTCCGCGCGCGCGTCAAGGCGTGCCCGACTCCCGTCCCGCTTGCAGTTGCCGCGCCGCCTCCACGTACTTCGCGTTGTGCGGATTGCCGACATTCCATTGCGGGCGCTTGGGGTCGTTGGCGATCGCGAGGATGGCCAGTGCCACGGTGCGGTCGATCGCTGCCATATTGTCGTAGTCGATCTTGTCCCAGGTATCCGCAGGGCCGTGGTAGTCCGGGTATTCGTAGGCGACGCTGATGGTGTGTGCGGGCACGCCCAGGTCGGCTAGCGCCTGGTTGTCGCTGAAAGCGAAATAGCGGTCACTGTTGACCGGGTGCTTGGTGATGCGCACGCCGGTCTGCTCGCCGGCCTTGCGCAAGGCGGTGCCCACGTCCGAATAGTCGGCGCCGGTGACTGCGGCGGCCATGACCTGCGGCCCTTCGCTGTCGTCGGTGCGGCCGATCTGCTCCAGGTTGATGTCGGCCACGGTGTCAGCCACCGGCACCAGCGGATGCGCGCCGTAATAGCGCGAGCCGACCAGGCCGTGTTCCTCGCCGAACACGGTCATGAACACGATGCTGCGCTTCGGGCGAAGCTTCTGCGCGGCGAAGGCGCGCGCCAGCTCGATCACCGAGACAGTGCCGCTGCCGTCGTCATTGGCGCCGTTTACACACCCGCTCATCGAACCGGACATGCAGATCTCCCGCATCCTGCTCTCGGACAAAACCTTCTCGCCTTCACCCACGGCACGCCGTGCCCAGGCCGGCACCCGATACGCGTAGATGTCCGCAAAATCCTGACCGTTCACCCGGTGCGCCCGAAAAAATGGACCCAAGCCAATCCGATGTCGCCTTCGTCACCAACATTATTTTCTCCAACGTCCAGTTTCGTATTAGGCCGGCGCTCGACTGCCGCATCGAGTGTCGCGGCCCCCATTTCAATTGCTACCTTTCCGCGTCATACTCGGCTCGCTTTTGAAGTATCGCGCCCGGGGCCGATAATGAGACGACGCGATTTTATTGGCGGTCTTGGCGGGGTGGCGGTTGCTTGGCCGCTCTTCGGAGTGCGGGCGCAGCAGAACAAGGTGCCGCGCATCGGCGTTTTGGAAACGGTTTCGCCTGCGCTCAATGTTGTTAACTTGGATGCACTCCGCCAAGGCTTGCGCTTACTTGGTTACGTCGAAGGCCAAAACTACACAGTTGAGTATCGATCCGCCGACGGTCAGGCTGACCGATTTCCCGCACTTGCGGACGCCCTCGTGCGATCGCAGGTAGAATTAATCTTGACACGCGGGACACCCGCAGCGCGAGCTGCCAAAGAGGCGACGTCGACAATTCCCATCGTTATGGCAGCGGTTGGCGAGGCCCTTGACCTCGTCGAGAACCTTGCGCATCCGGCAGGGAATGTCACCGGGCTGAGCGCGTTTACCACCGAGCTGGCGGGTAAGCGCGTGGAGTTGGTTAAGGACGCGCTTCCGAGCATCGCACGCGTCGCCCTCGTTCACAACATGAGCAATCCGGTAGCACCGCCGCAATGGGACCGAACTCAGATAGCGGCTCGCCAGTTTGCGATCGAGGCTGAGCTACTCGACGTGCGCGCCCGAGAAGACGTTGTTCGCGCCATGGAAGCGGCCATCAGCAGAAAGATCGATATGTTGCTTGTTGGGAACGACGGTGTAACTCAGGAATATCGATTTCTCATAGCCGACCTCGCGGCACGCAGCCGACTTCCTACCATGTACGGATCCAGAGAATTCGTTGATGCCGGGGGCTTGATGGCCTATAGCGTGAGCTATTCGGACCTCTATCGCCGCGCTGCGACATTCGTGGATAAAATTTTAAGAGGTGCGAGACCGGCAGATCTGCCGATCGAACAACCGACTAAGTTTGAACTGGTCATTAATATTAAGGCCGCCAAGGCGCTTGGGCTGACAATCCCGGAGTCATTTCTACTTCGCGCCGACGAGGTGATCGAATGAAACGGCGCGAGTTCATAACGCTTCTCGGCGGCGCGGTGGCTTGGCCATATTGCGCTGAGGCGCAGGGATCTCATAAGGTATGGCGAATTGGACACGTTCTTGTTGGCGCGCCCGACGTGCTGGGCCATTTTGCCGACGCGTTCGAGCAGCACATGCTGAACTACTTCCCGGATCGGAGCTTTACAGTCGCTCGCCGTTTCACAGAAGTTAAGTCTGTTGAAGAGGCGGTCCGTGATTTAGCGCCTGATATTGATGTGCTGGTCATCTGGACGACTGTAGGCGGAGTAGCTGCAAAAAAATATGCGACAATGATACCTGTTGTGTTTCTCGGGGTGGGTGCGCCGGTAGACATCGGATTGGTGCAAAGCCTAAACCTTCCAGGCGGCAACATGACAGGCGTTACATTTGAAGCAGCCAGCGAAACATACGCCAAGCGACTTCAAATTTTAACCGAGATAGTCCCCAATTTGGAACGGGTAGCCGTCCTTCGGACCATCGGCGACCCCAACGTGACCTTTGCAATGGAGTCTGTCGTACGAGCGGCACCAATGCTGAGGGTCAATCTGCAACTCATAGACATCAAAACTGCTGACGAACTGCCAAGCGCCTTTGAGACGATGAAGTCCTTCAAGACGCAAGCGCTCTTAGTTATCTCGTCCGCCGTAATTTATGGAGCGAATAAGAAAATTGCGGAGCTTGCGTTCGCACACCATTTGCCGTCGTGCAGCCCATTTCGAGAGCAAGCTGTAGCGGGAGGTCTGGTGAGTCTGGGGCCAGACGCAAAGGTTATGGTGAAGCAAGGTGCTGACCTCGTAAACAAGATTATCCGCGGGGCAAAGCCAAGCGACCTTGCAGTAGAGCAGCCTGCTCGATATGAAATGTTCATAAATCTCAGAACAGCCAGAGCGTTTGGGCTGACCTTGCCTTTGACGCTTCTCGGCCGTGCTGACATGGTGATCGAATGAGCGAAGGCGCCAAGCAAAGCTGGCGCTATCAACAGGTGAAGAGCGGCGATGTCGCCTATTAGCACTTTAAGACCTCGGGCGATGCCTGGTGTCCGGTCGCCATCGGGCGAGAAGCAGATTTTACGTGGATTTCCACGGCGCACACCCAAAGCGGACACTTGGACCTGACCATAAATAAGAGGCTAGGCCATGGGGGTAGTCGGTCCGCTGTTATAACTTAGTTTCGTCCTGGAATAAGGCTTTCGCCCGCGTCTCGAAAATTTTCTGCTGAACGCCGGAGTGACCAATGAAACGGTTTGCCGCTGCTGTGCCAGTCGTTCTGTTTATGCTGTTCGCCTTTGCATCCTTAGCCACATCTCAACCCGCGCCGAAGGTGGCGCGGGTTGGAATGCTTTGCTCCGTCGCGTGCACTGGCGACGCTTACGACGCTTTATCCGACGAGCTTCGTAAGCTCGGTTGGATCGAGGGCACGACCATGGTAATCGAGCGAAAGGAAGCAGGTCGTCGCTTTGATCGGCTGCCGGCGCTGGCGGCCGACCTTGTGCGATCGAAACCCGATCTCATCGTAGCCGTTTCTCCTCAACCCACACGCGCGGCTAAAGAAGCTACCGCTGAAATACCAGTCGTGTTCCTCTTCGTCGCCGATCCGGTCGGCGTTGGACTTGCTTCAAGCCTTGCCCATCCTGGCGGCAACTTGACCGGTGTGGCCACGCTGGTTCCGGGCGGGTTCATGGGAAAGGGGCTTGAGGTGCTTCGGGAGCTGTTGCCAGAAGCGAAGCGCGTGGCGGCTCTTGTCAATCCTTCAAACGAGGTCTTGCGATCGCTGTTTTCTAGGGAGGCACCGGCTGCGGCCGGCCAATTCGGCTTTCAACTCGATGTCATCGACGTGCTAGCAGCAGGAGAAATCCCGGGCGCAATTGTCACGGCCAAAGCCCGAGGGGCGGAGGCGTTGTGGATTGTAGGCGATCCAATCTTTCACACTCCCCCGAACATGGTGCCAGATCTTGCGTCTCAGGCAGGACTGCCGACGCTCTACTTGCTCCGCGAGCTTGTGCAA
>JBDSGA010000064.1:0-6501 GCA_039919235.1 Thermomonas sp.
CATGGCGCATCGAATTCGTCGAGGCCGACGAAATCGACATGCTCAACATCCTGCAGGCGACCATGACCGGGATGCGTCGCGCGCTTGCAGGATTACTGCCTTGCGCTGGTCACGCATTGATCGATGGCAATCGCATTCCAGAGGGACTGGCTTGCCCGGCCACCGCGATTGTTGGAGGTGATGGACTGGAACCGGCGATCATGGCCGCCTCGATCCTGGCCAAGGTCGCGCGCGATGCACGCATGCTCGAACTGCATCTATTGCATCCGCACTATGGCTTCGACCGGCACAAGGGCTACCCCAGCGCGATGCACCTTGAGGCTCTTGCGTTGCACGGTCCATGTCCGCAACACCGCCGCAGTTTCGCTCCGGTTCGCAATGCGCTCGCCGGATCCTGAATCCCCCTTCGACAGGGCAACATCAGCACTGGCGCTAAAGTTCAGCTCGAACGCCATGTCAAGCCTTGCCCGGCCGGCGGTGGCAGCCTACCCTGCGGGTTGATCCTGCGGTATGCCGATGTCAGCCCGTTTCGTCCACCTGCACCTGCACAGCGAGTACTCGCTGGTTGATTCGACGATCCGCATCCCGGAGCTCGTCGAAACCTGCGTGGCCCGCCAATTGCCAGCCGTGGCGCTGACCGACCAGAACAATCTGTTCGCGCTGGTGAAGTTCTACAAGGCCGCTGAAAAGGCCGGCATCAAGCCGATCGCAGGCGCTGACATGCTGGTCGCCGATGGCAACAGTACGGCATCGCGTATCACTCTGCTGTGCCGTGACCAGGACGGTTACCTGAGTCTGTCGCAATTGCTGACGCGCGCATGGATGGAAGGCCAGCGCCACGACGGTGTGGTGGCGCGTCCGCAGTGGCTGAAGTCCAACAAGGGGCTGTTCGCAATCGCCGGCCTGCACGCCGAACCTGGCCAGCTATTCACGTCCGGTCGGCATGACCTGGCCGAACAATCGTTGATCGACCTGCAGGCGGCGTTCGGCGAACGCCTGCATCTGGAACTGACCCGCACCGGGCGCGCCGGTGAGGACGCGTTCAATGCCTTCGCGCTGGACATGTCCGCGCGCCGCGGCATTCCAGTCGTGGCAAGTAACGATGCCCGCTTCATCGATGCCGATGGCTTCGAAGCGCACGAGGCGCGCGTGTGCATTGCAACGGGTCGGGTGCTGGATGATTCGCGTCGGCCACGTGATTACACCGCCGAGCAACACCTGAAGTCGGCCGACGAAATGGCGACGCTGTTCGCTGATGTCCCGGACGCACTCGACAACAGCGTGGCGCTGGCAAAACGTTGCAACCTCGAACTGCGTTTGGGCACCTACTACCTGCCCGCGTTCCCGGTGCCCGATGATGAAACCATCGAATCGTGGCTGCGCAGCCAATCGCGCGAAGGCCTGGCCAATCGGCTCGACAGCGCCCCACTGGCCGCGGGCCGCAGCCGCGCCGATTACGACGCACGCCTGGATACCGAACTCGACGTGATCCTGTCGATGGGCTTCCCCGGCTACTTCCTGATCGTGGCCGACTTCATCAACTGGGCCAAGCAACACGGCATCCAGGTCGGCCCCGGCCGCGGTTCCGGCGCCGGTTCGCTGGTGGCGTGGGCGCTGGGCATCACTGATCTTGATCCGCTGCCATACGACCTGCTGTTCGAGCGCTTCCTCAATCCCGAACGCGTGTCGATGCCCGACTTCGACATCGATTTCTGCATGGACCGGCGCGACGAGGTGATCGACTACGTCGCGCGCAAGTACGGCCGCGACCGGGTCAGCCAGATCATCACCTACGGCACGATGGCGGCGAAAGCGGTGCTGCGCGATGCCGGCCGCGTGCTTGGCTACCCGTACGGCATGATCGACGGGCTGGCCAAGCTCATTCCGCTGCAACCGGCCGACCCGCTATCGCTGTCGGACGTACTTGGGCGCAGCGAAAAAGCGCAGAAGGATCCAGGCCGCGCGATCGCCGAGTTCAAGAAACGCTACGAGGCAGAGGAAGACGTCCGCGACCTGCTTGACCTTGCGCTGCAACTGGAAGACCTGACTCGCAATGCAGGCAAGCATGCCGGCGGCGTGGTGATCGCACCGACGCCGCTGTCGGACTTCTGCCCGCTGTTCGCCGAACACGACGGCCATGGCGCCGGGCGCAACCCGGTCACCCAGTTCGACAAGGACGACGTCGAAGCGATTGGTTTGGTGAAGTTCGACTTCCTGGGTTTGCGCACGCTGACGATCATCGATTGGGCGGTGAAGGCGATCAACATCCGGCGCGCCACCAGCGGCGAGGCGGCGCTCGACATCACCACGCTTCCACTTGACGACGCGGCCACCTATGCCCTGTTTGCGAGCGGGGAAACGGTCGCGGTGTTCCAGTTCGAGTCGCGCGGCATGCGCGAGCTGCTCAAGCGCGCCCAGCCTGACCGCTTCGACGACCTGATTGCGCTGGTGTCGCTGTATCGGCCAGGCCCGATGGACCTGATCCCGGACTTCATCGAGCGCAAGCATGGCCGCGCCGAGGTCAAGTTTCCGCATGCGCTGCTGGCGCCGGTGCTGGCACCGACGTATGGCGTCATCGTCTACCAGGAACAGGTGATGCAGACCGCGCAGATCCTGGCCGGTTACTCGCTGGGTGGCGCCGACCTGTTGCGTCGCGCAATGGGCAAGAAAGACGTCGCCAAGATGGCACAGGAACGCGCGAAGTTCGAGGTCGGCGCGCAACAGCAGCACGATATCCCGGCAAGGATCGCAGGCCCGATCTTCGACCTCCTGGAAAAGTTCGCCGGCTACGGTTTCAACAAATCGCACGCCGCCGCCTACGCGTTGGTCGCCTATCAGACCGCGTGGCTGAAGGCGCACTATCCGGCCGAGTTCCTGGCGGCGGTGCTGTCCTCGGACATGGACAACACCGACAAGGTGGTTGGCTTCCTGGACGAAGCTCGCACGCTTGGTTTGTCGGTACTGCCGCCGGACGTCAATTCCTCGACCTACATGTTCGAAGCCACCGACCCGCGCACCATTCGTTACGGCCTGGGCGCTTTGAAGGGCGTTGGACGTGGCGCCTGCGAAGCATTTGCCCATGGGTGGGATGTGGGTGGCCCTTACCGCGACCTGCTGGATTTCTGCCGGCGGGTGGATGCCGGCGGTCTCAACAAACGTGCGCTGGAAGCGTTGGTGTTGGCCGGTGCCATGGACGCGCTGGCACGCAACCGCGCATCACTGATCTTGCAGCTGCCCGAAGCGCTCAAGGCCAGCGAACAGCTCACCCGCGAACGCGAAGCCGGCCAGAATTCATTGTTCGGCGGCTTCGACAGTGCCGGCGGCAATGCGCCCGCATTGCAGATTGACCTTCCCGAAGTCGACGAGTGGCCGCTCGCGCAGAAACTGCAGGGTGAGCGCGACACCCTCGGCCATTACCTGAGCGGACATCCGCTGGATCCCCATCGCGAGGAACTGCAGCGGCTGGTCGGCAACGACCTCGGCCTGCTGGATGCGATCTGGGGCAACCGTCCGAAAGAAGCGCGAGTGGGTTGGCGCCCGGAATTATCCGTGGTGCTGGCCGGACAAGTCGTCGGGATGCGCAAGCGTGGCGACAGCCAGGCGTTCGTGTACCTGGAAGACGGGCGCGGTCGCATCGAATGCGCCTTCTTCGGCGAGCAATGGCAGGAATTCGGCGCATTGCTGACCCGCGACCGACTGCTGGTGGTCGAAGGCGGACTTCGCGAGGATGAATTCAGTGGCGGCTTCTCGCTCAAGGCCAGGCGCGCCTGGGATTACACCCAACTCTGCAGCCATCAGGCGCAACGCCTGTCGATCCGCCTCGATCTGCGCATAACGGGTGCCTTGCAGCAGTTTGAACACCTGCTGCAGACCCATGCCGGCACCACGCCTCTCCTGATCGAAGCCACCACCGGCAATGGCGTTGGACACCTGTCGATCAATGGTGGCCGCGGCCTGCGTGTGGATGCGGCCCTGCCCGGCCTGCTGCGCAGCATGCCCGGCGTGCAAGCAGTCAACCTGCAGCTTGGCAAGCCGTGGGCGCAGTGATGGCTGCGTCCACGCCCCTACATCCTGGTGTGGCCGATGCGAGGCGTGGTGCTGGTTTAAACTCTTGCCAATGAATCCGAACTACCTCGACTTCGAACAGCCGATTGCCGACCTGGAAATCAAGATCCAGGAACTCCGCCATGCCAGCAACGGCCCGGCAGTCAACATCGACACTGAAGTGCACGCATTGCAGGACAAGCTGCGCAAGCGCACCGCGGCCATCTTCAGTGACCTGACCCCGTGGCAGATCTCGCAACTGTCGCGGCACCCGTCGCGGCCTTACACGCTGGATTACCTGCGGGTGATCTGCGACGAATTTCAGGAACTGGCCGGCGACCGCGCCTTCGCCGACGACAAGGCGATCGTCGGTGGCTTGGCGCGCATCGATGGCCGCAGCGTGGTCGTCATAGGCCATGAAAAGGGTCGCGACAGCAAGTCCAAGGTGCGCCGCAATTTCGGCATGCCCAAGCCCGAGGGTTACCGCAAGGCGCTGCGCCTGATGCACATGGCCGAGCGTTTCGGGCTGCCGGTGCTGACCTTCATCGACACCATGGGTGCCTGGCCCGGCATCGATGCCGAGGAACGCGGCCAGTCCGAAGCCATCGCCCGCAACCTGCTGGAAATGGCGGAATTGCGCGTGCCGATCATCTGCACCGTGATCGGTGAAGGTGGCAGCGGTGGCGCACTCGCCATTGGTGTCGGCGACATCACCAACATGCTCGAATACAGCACCTATTCGGTGATCACCCCGGAAGGCTGTGCATCGATCCTGTGGCGCGACCCCACCAAGGCCAAGGACGCTGCCGAACAGATGGGCATCACCTCCAAGCGCCTGTTCGATTTGGGCCTCATCGATAAAGTGGTGCGCGAACCTACCGGCGGCGCGCATCGCAATCCGGTGCAGATGGCCAAGCGGCTGAAGGCGATCCTGCTCAACGAGCTGGACACGCTGCAAGCCGTGCCCGTTGAAGAACTGATGGAACGCCGCTACCGTCGCCTGCGCAGTTACGGCGCCTACGAAGCCGCCTGAGCCGCGCATGCGCGCGCTGTCGGTGGTGATGCGAAACGAGGGTCGCGGTTTGCTCGTGGGCTACAGCGGCGGTCTGGATTCCACTGTCTTGTTGCACACATTGGCGGCAATTCAGCCAACCCGCATCCGCGCCCTGCATGTCCACCACGGCCTGCATGCGGACGCCGATGCGTGGGCCGCGCATTGCCAACGCAGCTGCGATGCACTCGGCATCGAACTGCTGATCGAACGCGTATGCGTCGGGACCCACGGACTGGGCCGGGAAGGCGAAGCACGCGTTGCACGGCATGCCGCGTTCGCGCGAAACTTGCACGACGACGAAGTACTGGCCCTCGCCCACCATCGCGATGACCAGGCCGAAACGTTCCTGCTGCGTGCATTGCGCGGATCGGGCGTGGACGGCTTGGCGGCGATGCGGACTTGGCGCGCCTATGCACGAGGCTGGTTGTGGCGACCGCTGCTGGACACTTCGCGCGGTACGCTGCGCGACTATGCAACCGAGCATCACCTGTGGTGGATCGAGGATCCCAGCAATCAGGATGCCAGCCTGGATCGCAATTTCCTGCGCACACAGGTGATGCCGCTGCTGCACACGCGCTGGCCGCACGCCGAGGTCGCGTTCACGCGAAGCGCAGTGTTGAGCGCGGAGGCCACCGATCTGCTGGATGCAGGCGATGACGATGCACTGACCATCGTTCGCAATGTCGATGGCAGCCTCGGTGTCGATGCACTGCGGGCATTCCCCGCTGCGCGACGCGCACGTATATTGCGTCGCTGGGTCGCCGAGCGCGGCCTGCCACCGCTGCCCGGCAACGGCATCGCCTGCATCGAACGCGACGGACTCGGCGCCAGCAGCGATGGCGAAGCCCGTTTCGACTGGGCTGGTGCCTGCATCCAGCATTGGCGGGGCCGTTTGCATGCGCAGCCGATGCCGTCAGCACTTCCTGTCGATTGGTCCCGGGATTGGGACGGCAGCCAGATCTTGCAACTCCCCACTGGCGCCACCCTTGAACTGAGCGGCGCCGTGCGCTTTGATGCCCCGCTGCGCGTGCATGCCAGGCAAGGCGGCGAGCGCATCATGTTGCCGGGACGTACGCACCATCACGCGCTTAAACATGTGCTGCAGGACTTCGGAATCCCACCTTGGCGCCGCATCGGAATGCCGTTGCTGACCGATGCGGACGGTGTAATGCAGGCCGCAGGCGACCGGATTCTTTCAGCCTCACTTGCTACATGGCTGCATGCACGCGGCGCGCGACTGGATTGGCGCGAAGCGACGATCGCGTAAACTCTGCCCATGGCCCGCAAATCACCTGCCTCGACTGAACCCTCGCCCGTCGCCGCGTTCGAAACGTCGATGAACGCGCTCGAAGACCTCGTCGCCAAGATGGAGGATGGCGAGATGTCGCTGGAGGATTCTCTAG
>JBDSGA010000065.1:0-7118 GCA_039919235.1 Thermomonas sp.
AGCGCACCGCGCGGCTGGTGGCGGAATGGATGCGGGTCGGATTCGTGCATGGCGTGCTCAATACCGACAACATGTCGATTATTGGATTGACCATCGATTACGGCCCTTACGGCTGGATCGAGCCGTACGACCCGGATTGGACACCGAACACCACCGATGCGCAGGGAGGCCGTTATCGTTTTGGCTGGCAACCGCGCGTGGCGTATTGGAACCTGGGCCAGTTGGCGCAGGCACTGTCGCCATTGATCGAGGATGCCGAGGCATTGCAAAGCGGACTGCGGCGTTTTGCCGACACCTATACCGATGCCGAACACGCCATTACCGCGCGCAAGCTGGGACTGGCCGAATGCCGAGACGGCGACGTCGAGCTGATCAACGACCTGCATGGTCTGCTGCACACGCACGAGGTCGACATGACGATATGGTTCCGCGCACTGTCCGATGCTCCGACTGGCCTGCCGTCATTTCAGCAGTTCGAGGCTGCCTCCTACGACGATGCCAAGCGGATTGCAGGCGAGGGTGATTTCAATGACTGGTTGCAGCGGCGCGAGGCGAGGCTGCAGGAAGATCCCCTCCCAGCTGACGTGCGCATCGGGATCATGCACAAGGCCAATCCGAAGTTCGTGCTGCGTAACTGGCTGGCGCAACAAGTGATCGAGCGGGCCGAAGGTGGCGACCCCTCCGGAATCGCCGAGTTGCTGGACGTCATGCGCCGCCCCTATGACGAACAGCCGGGACGCGAGGCGTTTTCCGCCAAGCGCCCCGACTGGGCGAAGGTGAAGGCGGGCTGCTCGATGCTGTCCTGCAGCTCCTGAGCCGCCTCCTAGCCGGGACTACTTGCCTTTCTTTTCTTTCTTGGCGGCGCGTTTTTCCTTCATGTTCTTTTCCGGTTTCTTCTTTTCCGTCTTCTTCTGGTCCATGCCCTTGCTCATCGCGATCTCCTCATGAGGTGGTGGGGTGGTGGGGCCGCCTGATTATGGAGCGTCCAGCGGCGTTCGGCACATCGGACATACAACATCCGCCGTACAATATTGCAATGTCATTGATTGCCCTGCACGGTGTCGACTTCAGCGTCGGTGGACCGCTTCTGCTTGAACACGTGGACCTTGCCATCGAACCGGGCGAGCGCATCGCCCTGATCGGCCGCAATGGCGCCGGTAAGTCCACCCTGTTGCGCCTGCTGGCCGGTGAGATCAAGCCAGACGACGGCGAAGTGCGCCTCGAGGGTGGCCGAAGGATTGGTCGACTGGAGCAGGAAGTGCCACTCGGCGCCGCTGGCAGCGTGTTCGATGTCGTCGCCGAAGGGCTGGGGGAAATGGGCCAGCTATTGGCCGACTACCACCACCTGATCCATCAGGACGAGATCGACACCGATGCGCTGTCGGACGTGCAGACCAAGATCGAAGCTGCGAACGCCTGGGGGCTTGACCAGCGTGTCACCGAAACCCTGGAACGGTTGTCCTTGGATGGCGATGCCGATTTCGGGCGACTGTCTGGCGGCATGAAACGGCGCGTGTTGCTGGCACGCGCGCTGGTCTCGCAGCCGGATCTGCTGCTGCTGGACGAGCCGACCAACCATCTGGATATCGCCGCGATCGACTGGCTGGAGGGTTTCCTCAAGCAGTGGAATGGCGCGTTGGTCTTCGTCACCCATGACCGCCGCTTCCTGCGCGCGCTGGCGACCCGCATCGTCGAGATCGACCGCGGCCAGCTGACCAGCTGGCCCGGCGACTGGGAAAACTATCTGCGTCGCAAGGAAGAGCGGGCGAATGCGGAAGCGCAGGAAACCGCGCGCTTCGACAAGATGCTGGCCCAGGAAGAAGTCTGGATCCGGCAGGGCATCAAGGCGCGCCGGACCCGTGATGAAGGTCGTGTTCGCCGACTCAAGGCCATGCGCAACGAGCGTGCGGAGCGTCGCGGGCTAACGGGCACCGTCAAGATGGCCTCGGCCGATGCCGGAGCGTCCGGCAAGAAAGTCGTCGAGGCAAAGAATGTGTCCTTTGCGCATGGCGAGGCGCCTTTACTGAAGGACTTCTCGACCGTCATCCTGCGTGGTGACCGCATCGGCTTGATCGGCCCAAATGGCAGCGGCAAGACCACCTTGCTCAAATTGCTGCTGGGCGACCTGCAGCCGCAGGCCGGTGAGATCCGCAGCGGTACCCAGCTGCAGGTGGCGTACTTCGACCAGTACCGCGCGACCCTGCGCGAAGACTGGAATGCGCTGGAAAACGTGGCAGAAGGTCGCGAGAGCGTCACCATCAACGGCAAGTCCAAGCATGTGATTGGCTATCTGCAGGATTTCCTGTTCAGCCCGGAACGGGCGCGGGCGCCGATCACCCGCCTGTCGGGTGGAGAGCGCAACCGCCTGCTACTGGCAAAACTCTTCGCGCAACCGTCCAACCTGCTGGTGATGGACGAACCCACCAACGACCTCGATGTGGAAACGCTGGAGTTGCTGGAAGAGTTGCTGGCCGACTATCCGGGCACGTTGCTGCTGGTCAGCCATGACCGCGACTTCCTTGACAACGTGGTTACTTCGACCTTGGTGATGGAAGGCGACGGGCAGGTGGGCGACTACGTGGGTGGGTATTCCGATTGGCTGCGACAACGCGCCGTCACGAGCAATGGCTCCGCTTTGAAACAGACAGGGCTGGTGGCAGGCGTTTCCGTCCCCGTGGCGGCGGCCAAGCCGAAGCTGAGTTTCAAGGTGCAGCGTGAACTCGAGGCATTGCCGGCGCTGATCGAGCATCTCGAAGGGGAAATCGCCGCGTTTGGCGCACGCATGCACGCACCCGACTATTACCAGCGCGATGCGACGTTGATCACCGCCGACAACGCCGCCATGGCCAGCGTTCAAGCGGATCTCGAAGCTGCCTATGCACGCTGGGAGCAGCTGGAAGGCAATTGATCGGGAGTCGAGCATCACGTTTCGTGCTGCGACATCCACCCGGGTATGGCCGTTCCAGACCCGTCCCGGCTACACTATTGCGGATAAGTGACCGGCCTCGGCCGGCATCCCCCACAACAAGACCGAGGCACGCGTGCTGGCCGAATACCTGCCAACTCTGCTGTTTTTGATCGTTGCTACCGGGATCGGGATTGCCCTGATCATCATCGGCAACGTGTTGGGCCCCAAGCGCCCAGGTGCAGACAAGTTGTCGCCGTACGAATGCGGGTTCTCCGCGTTCGAAGACGCGCGCATGCGCTTCGACGTGCGCTATTACCTGGTCGCGATCCTGTTCATCGTATTCGATTTGGAAATCGCCTTCGTGTTTCCGTGGGCGCTGGTGTTCCGCGAGCTCGGTGTATTCGGCCTGGTCGAAATGGGCGTGTTCCTGACCCTGCTGGTGATCGGCTTCATCTACGTGTGGAAGAAAGGGGCGCTGGAATGGGAGTGAGTGAAGCCATCTCAGGCTTGATGCACAACCCGATCCCGGAAGGGCGGCTGGATGACATCCTGCGTCCGGAAGGCGACAATCCGTTGCTGCAGAACGGCTTCGTCACCACCAACCTCGACACCCTGTGGAACTGGGCGCGCACCGGCTCGATGTGGCCGATGACCTTCGGCCTGGCCTGCTGCGCAGTCGAGATGATGCATGCCGGCGCTGCGCGCCTCGACCTGGACCGTTTTGGCGTGGTATTCCGCCCGTCGCCGCGCCAGTCCGATGTGATGATCGTGGCCGGCACCCTGTGCAACAAGATGGCCCCGGCGCTGCGCAAGGTCTACGACCAGATGCCGGATCCGAAGTGGGTGATCTCGATGGGCAGCTGCGCCAATGGCGGCGGCTACTATCATTATTCGTATTCAGTGGTGCGCGGTTGCGATCGCATCGTGCCGGTCGATGTTTACGTGCCGGGCTGCCCGCCGACCGCCGAAGCGCTCGTCTACGGCATCCTGCAGTTGCAGAAGAAGATTCGCCGGATGGAACAGAATCCGTTTTCAAAGACGCCAGCCGTCGAAGGTTCGCGCGCGTGATCGCCGACTTCGCCAACAATCTCGCAGCGCGTTTTCCGGATGGCGCGGTCGAACTCACCCAGCCGCGCGGTGAAATTGGCCTGCGCGTAGCGGCGGGTGACTGGCTTGCTGTCTGTCATGCGCTGCGCGACGAATTCGGTTTCGATACCTTCATTGATTTGTGCGGCGTTGATTACCTCAGCTACGGCACCGACGAGTGGGATACTGAGGGCGTTTCCGCGGAAGGTTTCAGTCGTGGCGTTGAAGGCCAGGGCCCTGGCCGCTTCAAATGGGGCGATCAGCCCAGCCACCAGGTCCCGGATCCGACCAGCGTCGTCTTCGACGTGCTCGCCAGCAACCGCTATGCGGTGGTGTTGCACCTGCTTTCGGTGGAGCACAACGCGCGTATTCGCGTGCGCTGCTTCGCCGCCGACAACAGCCTGCCGGTGGTTGCTTCGATCACCTCGGTGTGGCCCGGCTCGAACTGGTTCGAGCGCGAGACGTTCGACCTGTTCGGCATCATTTTCGAAGGCCATCCCGATTTGCGACGGATACTGACCGACTACGGTTTTGTCGGCCATCCGTTCAGAAAGGATTTCCCGTTGATCGGCAACGTCGAAGTGCGTTACGACGCCGAGAAGCAGCGCGTCGTGTATGAGCCGGTCACCTCGGTTGAACCGCGCGTCGGCGTGCCGAAGGTGATTCGTGACGATGCCGGGCTTGCAACGGCTCGCGGCGAAAGCAGTCATCGCATCCTGGATCGGGAGCGTCGCTGATGAGCATGCAGCCCTACAACGTGGTGCCCAGCAGCATTCCTTTCGCCAGTGATGCGGCGGAAGCGCAGCAGGAAATCCGCAACTACACGTTCAACTTCGGCCCGCAGCATCCGGCCGCGCATGGTGTGTTGCGCCTGATCCTGGAAATGGACGGCGAAGTGGTACGCCGCGCCGATCCGCACATCGGCCTGCTGCATCGTGGCACCGAGAAGCTGGCCGAGTCGAAGCCGTTCAACCAGTCGATCGGTTACATGGATCGCCTCGACTATGTGTCGATGATGTGCAACGAACACGCCTACGTGCGTGCGATCGAGACCCTGCTTGGCGTTGAGGCACCCGAACGCGCGCAGTGGATCCGCACGATGTTCGACGAAATCACCCGCATCTTGAACCACCTGATGTGGGTGGGGTCGAATGCGCTCGATCTTGGCGCGATGGCGGTGTTCCTGTACGCCTTCCGCGAACGCGAAGAGCTGATGGATTGCTACGAGGCGGTCAGCGGCGCGCGCATGCACGCGACCTATTACCGGCCGGGCGGCGTTTACCGCGATTTGCCGGAGCGGATGCCGAAGTACAAGGAATCGCCGTGGCGTAATGGCGCCAAGCTCAAGCGCTTCAACTCCTGGCGCGAAGGTTCGTTGCTGGATTACCTCGAGCATTTCTGCGAGGACTTCCCCAACCGCGTCGATGAGTACGAGACCCTGCTCACCGATAACCGCATCTGGAAGCAGCGCACCGTCGGCATCGGCGTGATCAGCCCGGAACAGGCCAAAGCCTGGGGTATGAGCGGTCCGATGATCCGCGGTTCCGGCATCGCGTGGGACCTGCGCAAGAAACAGCCCTACGCGAAGTACGCGGAGGTCGATTTCGACATTCCGGTGGGCGTCAATGGCGATTGCTACGACCGCTATCTGGTGCGCATGGCCGAGATGCGCGAGTCCACTCGCATCGTCAAGCAATGTGTGAAGTGGCTGAAGGCCAATCCAGGCCCCGTCATGGTCGACAACTACAAAGTGGCGCCGCCGTCGCGTGAAGCGATGAAGGACGACATGGAAGCGCTGATCCACCACTTCAAGTTGTTCTCGGAAGGCTATTGCGTGCCGGCCGGCGAGACCTATGCCGCGGTGGAAGCGCCCAAGGGGGAGTTCGGTTGCTACCTGGTCAGTGACGGCGCCAACAAGCCGTTCCGCTGCCATTTGCGCGCACCTGGTTTCATCCACTTGTCATCGATGGACGAATTCGTGCGGGGCCACATGCTGGCCGACGTGGTGGCGATGATTGGTACCTACGATGTTGTGTTTGGCGAGATCGATCGATGAAAGCGACTGGTAATTTCGAGGCGTGCCGCAATGTCGATCCGATGCAGGCACTGTCGGACGACACGCGGGCGCATATCGAGCATTGGCTGACCAAGTTCCCGGTCGACAAGAAGCGCTCTGCGGTGCTGCAGGGCTTGTTCGCGGCACAGGAACAAAATGGCGGCTGGCTGAGCGATGAACTCATCGCCGCGGTGGCCAAGTACCTCGATCTGCCGCCGGTCTGGGCTTACGAAGTCGCCACTTTTTACTCTATGTTCGAGACCGAGAAAGTCGGCCGCAACAACGTGGCGTTCTGCACCAATATCAGTTGCTGGCTCAACGGGGCCGAAGATCTGGTAGCGCATGCCGAGCAGACGCTGGGCTGCAAGCTGGGTGAGTCCACCGCCGATGGCCGCGTGTACCTGAAACGCGAAGAGGAATGCGTCGCAGCTTGCTGCGGCGCGCCGGTGGTGGTGATCAACGGGCATTACCACGAGAAGCTCGACGCGGCGAAAGTCGACGCGCTGCTCGACGGTCTGAAGTGAGACAGGGCTGAGATGGCAGGTCATTCGCGAGATTCAATACAGCACGCGTCCGAAGGCTACGGCCCGGTCGGCCCAGCGCCTTCCGAGCACAGCGTCGTCTACACCACGCTGCATTTCGACAAGCCGTGGTCGTACGAGAACTACCTGAAAACCGGTGGTTACAGCGCACTACGCAAGATCCTGGAAGAAAAGATCGCGCCCGCCGACATCATCGAGATGGTCAAGGCCTCGGGCCTGCGGGGTCGCGGTGGCGCGGGCTTCCCGACGGGCTTGAAGTGGAGCTTCATGCCCAAGGGCGACATGCAGAAATACATCCTCTGCAATTCCGACGAATCCGAGCCGGGCACCGCCAAGGATCGCGACATCCTGCGTTACAACCCGCACGCGGTGATCGAGGGCATGGCGATTGCGTGCTACGCCACCGGCACCAGCGTTGCCTATAACTATCTGCGCGGCGAGTTCCACTACGAACCGTTCGAGCATCTGGAAGAAGCGACGCGCGACGCGTATGCCAATGGCTGGCTGGGAAAGAACTTGCTCGGCA
>JBDSGA010000066.1:0-3915 GCA_039919235.1 Thermomonas sp.
CCCGCTGCTGACCCAGGCCGGCGTCAATGTGCCGCTCCTGCGCGAGCGCCTTGGCGAGGCGCTGGACAAATTGCCGAAGGTGTCCGGGCAGGACGGCAGCGTCAGTGTCGGTAACGACTTGTCGCGCCTGCTCAACGTGACCGACAAGCTGGCGCAGCAGCGCGGTGACGGCTTTATCGCCAGCGAACTGTTCCTGCTCGCGGCAGTGGACGACAGTGGCGCTGCCGGCAAGGCGTTGAAAGCCGCCGGCGCCAGCAAGCAGAAACTCGAAACGGCGATCGATGCGATGCGAGGGGGCGAAAAAGTGCAGGACGAGAACGCGGAAGAATCCCGGCAGGCGCTGGAAAAATACACCATCGACCTGACCGCGCTCAGCGAGAAGGGCAAGCTGGATCCGGTGATCGGCCGCGACGAGGAAATCCGCCGCACCATTCAAGTCCTGCAACGCCGGACCAAGAACAATCCGGTGCTGATCGGCGCACCTGGCGTGGGCAAGACCGCGATTGTCGAGGGCCTCGCCCAGCGCATCATCAATGGCGAAGTGCCTGAAGGGCTGAAGGGCAAGCGCGTGCTGTCGCTGGACATGGGCGCGCTGATTGCCGGTGCGAAGTTCCGCGGCGAGTTCGAGGAGCGGCTCAAGGCTGTACTAAGCGACCTGTCCAAGAATGAAGGGCAGATCATCCTGTTCATCGATGAACTGCACACCATGGTCGGTGCGGGCAAGGCCGAAGGCGCCATGGACGCCGGCAACATGCTCAAGCCGGCGCTCGCCCGTGGCGAGCTGCATTGCATCGGCGCGACCACGCTGGACGAGTATCGCAAATATGTGGAGAAGGACGCCGCGCTGGAACGGCGCTTCCAGAAAGTGTTCGTCGGCGAGCCCTCGGTCGAGGACACGATCGCGATCCTGCGCGGGCTGAAAGAAAAGTACGCGGTGCACCATGGCGTGGAGATCACCGATCCGGCCATCGTTGCTGCGGCGACATTGAGCCATCGCTATATCGCCGACCGCCAGTTGCCGGACAAGGCTATCGACCTCATGGACGAGGCGGCATCGCGCATCCGCATGGAGATCGACTCCAAGCCGGAGGAACTGGACCGCAAGGAACGGCGGCTGATCCAGCTCAAGATCCAGCGCGAGGCGTTGAAAAAAGAGAAGGACGCCGAATCCAGGAAGCGCCTGGCCGACCTGCAGGACGACATCGCCAAACTCGAACGCGAGTTCGATGACTTGAACGAAGTCTGGAAGGCCGAGAAGGCCACACTCCAGGGCGCGACTCGGATCAAGGAACAGATCGAAGAAGCCAAGCTGCAATTGGAAGCGGCGCAGCGAACGCAGGATTTCGCGCGCATGAGTGAACTGCAATACGGGCGACTGCCCGAACTCGAAAAGGAATTGCACGTCGCGCAGGAAGCCGAGCACAAGGGCTTTACCCTGTTGCAGGACAAGGTCACTGCAGAGGAAATCGCGGAAGTGGTCGCGCGCTGGACCGGTATTCCGGTCAGCAAGATGCTGGAAGGCGAACGCGACAAATTGTTGCAGATGGAAGCGCAGCTGCACACGCACGTGGTGGGACAAGAGGAAGCGATCAAAGTCGTGTCCGATGCCGTGCGTCGTTCGCGCGCGGGGCTGTCGGATCCGAATAGACCATCCGGCTCATTCCTGTTCCTCGGGCCCACCGGCGTCGGCAAGACCGAACTCGCCAAGGCGCTGGCCGACTTCCTGTTCGATAGTGCCGACGCGATGGTGCGCATCGACATGAGCGAGTTCATGGAGAAGCATTCGGTGGCGCGCTTGATTGGCGCGCCGCCGGGTTATGTCGGCTACGAAGAAGGCGGCTATCTGACCGAAGCGGTGCGTCGCCGCCCGTACAGCGTGCTGCTGCTGGATGAGGTCGAAAAAGCGCATCCAGACGTGTTCAACATCCTGTTGCAGGTGCTCGATGATGGCCGCTTGACCGATGGCCAGGGCCGCACCGTGGACTTCCGCAATACCGTGATCGTGATGACGTCGAACCTTGGCTCGCATCAGATCCAGGACATGGATGGCGATGATTCACCCGAGGCTTACATGCAGATGAAAGCCGCGGTCATGGGCGTGGTGCAGGCGCACTTCCGGCCGGAGTTCATCAACCGGCTGGACGATATCGTGGTGTTCCATTCGCTGAGCAAGCCGCAGATCCGCGAAATCGCGAAGATCCAGCTGCGCGGCCTGGAGAAGCGCTTGGGCGAGCGTGGGATCGCCCTCGAACTGACCGCAGCGGCTTATGCATTGCTGGCCGATGTCGGCTTTGACCCGGTCTATGGCGCGCGGCCGTTGAAGCGGGCGATCCAGCAGCAACTGGAAAACCCGCTGGCCACGCAGATCCTGTCGGGTCATTTTGGGAGTGGTGACACGATCAAGGTCGATGCCGAAGCCGGCAAGCTGGTGTTCGCCAAGGGCTGAGTCCAGGAATCAGATGCAGCCGGCGTTACGACCGTGGTATCTAGTCCACGGGATCACTCTGGGGAGCACCACCATGTCGTCACGTCGCTTGCCGCATGCCATGCGCGTCGCACTCATCTTGTCCTGGGCGCTAGCGCCCATGTTGGTGAGTGCACAGGTTTCCCGCCGCGTCGAAGTACGGCTGGATGCCGCGGCCATGCAACCTGCTGCATCCGGGCGGCTGCTGATTTTTGCCATCCCGGCGGCCAAGGCTGAAGCGGCGGCGAAGAACGGCAAGGTGGCTGTGGTCGACGCCAGTTCGATGGCGCCCGAAGCAGCCAGCATCGCAGCAATGGAAGTCCCGTTCGTGGCATCCGGTGCCAGCGTGGTGGTGGACGCGGATGTCATCGCGTTCCCGCAGCCGTTCTCGCAGTTGCCGAAGGGTGATTACTACCTGCAGGCGGTCTTGGACAGCAACCACGACTACAACTACGGCGGGCGTGGCCCGGGCGACATCGTCAGTGAACCGACCAAGGTCCGGCTCGGCACGCCCGGCGACATCCCGTCACTGGCACTGACCCGCGTGCTGCCCGAGCAGGTGGATCCTTGGACCGTTCCAGACAATGTGCCTGCGGACGCTCGCGCGGCCATCGCTGCCGCGCATGCACAGACCAAGCCGCTCGATTTTGTCAGCCCTGCACTCAGTGCATTCTGGGGTCACGACATCCACATGCGTGGCTGGGTGGTGTTGCCACCCGGTTATGACGATGCGGGGAATGCGGCCGCGCATTACCCGACCGCTTACTTCACCCATGGCTATGGCGGTAGCCTGCCGGGCTTGGTCTGGACCGCAGCGGGGTTGGACGCGGCGATGCGCGAAGGCAGCATGCCGCCGATGATCTGGGTGCTGCTGGATGAGTCCAGCGCCACCGGCACCCATGAATTTGCCGATTCGGTCAACAACGGTCCGTGGGGCCGTGCGCTGACGACGGAATTGATTCCGTCACTGGAAGCGCACTACCGGATGGACGGCAAGGCCTCCGGTCGATTCCTCAATGGTCATTCGTCCGGTGGCTGGGCCACGCTGTGGCTGCAGGTCACCTATCCGAAGGTATTCGGTGGCACCTGGTCCACATCGCCGGATTCCAGCGACTTCCGGGATTTCACCGGCCCGAACATTTATACCGCGAACGCCAACGTCTATCGCAAGGCGGATGGCAGTGCCTGGCCGCTGGTGCGGATGAAGGGCGACGTGGTTGCAACGTTCGAGCAGTACGCGCGGCAGGAAGCCGTGCAGGGCGAATATGGCGGGCAGATGTCATCGTTCGATTGGGTGTTCTCGCCTCGCGGCGCCGATGGTCGACCGATGCCGATGTTCAACCGCGTCAGCGGAAAGGTCGATCCGGCAGTGGCCGCTTACTGGCGTGAGCACTACGACATCGCCCACACCTTGCAGACCCAATGGCCCCGGTTGAAACCGGACCTCAACG
>JBDSGA010000067.1:0-15953 GCA_039919235.1 Thermomonas sp.
GGACAAGCGATCCATGTCACCCACAACCGGATGGCCTTCGTCATCGCGCAGCACGAACGCGGTTTCGCACAAGGCATTCCGCCAACCAAGCCCTGACAATCGCAACGAAAGATCTGTCAACGCCGCGTACCAGGAATGGAAGCTCGCGGCATCCACCCCGCCGGCGCGCTTGTATGCACTGCCGCGAATCAAGACCGCATGGCTCACCGCCGCTGGCAGGTCAGGATGCCGTGCAGGCAATTGTGCGCAGGCACGTGCTAGCCGCCACGGAGCCTCATCGAGTGCCACGATTTCGCCGATGCGCGGCCATGCAGCGGCTTCGCCGGCATTGCTCCATGGGGTCGCGGTGGCTATTGTTGGATCGTGCGACAGGCAGGAGGTGAGTTGTTGCAGCCAACCCGCGGTGGGACGCGCATCGGCGGCGAGGATTGCCACGTCCGCGTCGCCACAGGCGCGCAGTGCTTCGTCCAGGTGCATGGCTTCGCCGATGCTACGCGCGCGGCGGGTATGCGCGGCCTGCATGCGCGTGCGTGCCAGCCACGCCTCAATGATCGCGCTGGCACGTGGACCGGCTTGGGCATCGTCCGCAAGCCATACCCGTGTGCCGGCTGGAGTAGATGACTCCAGTGCGGCCAGGCAGGCATCCAGCGCGTTCTCATCGACGCCAACCGGCACCAACACGACCGGCTGGAGTGTGGGCAGCACGGCGATCTTTGCCCGGCTCACTTGGCCTTGCGGTTGTACAGCGGCTCCAGCCCGCGGAAACGGCGGCCGTATTCGTCGGTCAGCTCGCGTGCTTCCTGCGGCGTGCGCACGACGGTGGGCGTGATCAACACGATCAATTCATCACGCGAATTGCTGCTGCCCTGTTGGCCAAACAGGCCGCCGATGATCGGGATCCGACTCAAGCCGGGAATACCGGACGAGCTGCGTTCTGTCCCTTCGCTGATCAGGCCGGCCAGCATGATGGTCTCGCCGCTCGGGATCGCCGCGCTCGTATGCACCTTGTTGGTGTCGATGCGAACGTTGCCGTTGGCGTCGGCGATACCGGTGGGCTTGCTGACTTCCTGCACGATGTCCAGGAACACCATGCCATCGCGGGTGATGCGCGGACGCACTTTCAGGATGATCCCGGTTTCCAGGTACTGCACCTGGCTGTAGGTGCCGTTGCTGCTGCCGTTGTTCGGATTGAAGCTCACCGAGGAAATCGGGATGCGCTGCCCGACGTTGAGGCTGGCTTCCTTGTTGTTCTGGGTGAACACCGAAGGCGATGACAGTGTGCGCACATCGGTCACGCTGTCGAGCGCGTTGACGATCGCCGCCGCGCTGCTGCCGAGGAACTTGTAGCTCAGCGCGCTACCGCCACCCACCAACGGCGCAAGCGAGCCGGCAAAGCTGCCGAAACTGTTGCGGGTGTTCGGGTACTGCAGGCCAGGCACATCGTTGATTGCGTTGTCCAGGTACCAACTGACGCCGTATTGCAGCGCACCCTTCAAGGTCACGCTCATCACCTGCGCCTCGATGTGCACCTGCATCGGCATCACGTCCAGGCGGTCGATGACCTCGCGGATCGACTTCCATTGCGACGCACTGGCTCGAACCAGCAACGAATTGGTGTCCTCGACCGCGGACACGCCGACTTCACTGCCATCGACCTTGAGGGTGACCCTGCCATTGCCAGCACGGTTGGTGGGCAGATTGCCGCCATCGCCCAATCCGTTCGCCACCTGCGCGTTGGACGTGCTGGATTTGTCATCTACGCCGGAATCGCGGATTTCAGTGGAGTCCACGCCCGGCATCATCGAAGGCGCATCACTGCTGTTTCCGCGGCCGCCGCCGAAGACCTCGGACAAACGATCAGCCAGGTCGCGCGCCTTGATGTACTTCAGTTCATAGGAGAACAGGCGGCCATCACCACTGCCGCCTTCGATGCGGTCGATCCATTGCTGGATGTCGTCCAGGTACTTTGGCTGGCTGGTGATGACCATCACCGAATTGCTGCTGTCGAGCGGCATGAAGCGGAACATCCCCGCCGTCGGCGACTTGCCCTCCTCGCCGAATACCCGCTCCAGATCCTGCACCACTGCGCTGGCGCGCCCGGATTGCAGTGGATACACGCCCACTGACATGCTGGCCATCCAGTCCACGTCGAACACCTGGATGGTGCGCAGGTAGTTCTCGAGCTCGGCGCGGGTGCCGGCAATCGTGATCATGTTGCGCGCACCATCTGCACTGACGATCCCGCCCTGCCTGGCGTACGGCTTGAGGATTTTCTCCATCTCACTAGCGGAGACATAGCGCAGTGGCACGACCCGCGTCTCGAAGCCGCGTGCCAGCGCCGGGGAGCCGGTGCGCGGGACCACGCCGCTGGTCATGGCCTGGTCGGCGGGTACGATGTTGTAGCGGCCATCGCTGTAGACCATGCGCGCATTGTTTTGGGCCAGGACCTCATCCAGCAGGCTGAGTGCACCCGCGGCGCCAACCGGCTGCTGGGTGGAAACCGTGACCACGCCCTGCACGCCCGACGCGATGGTATAGCTCTGCCCGAGCATGTCCCCCAGGATCGCCTTGACTACCGCTTGCAGGGACTCACCCTCGAAGTTGAACCGGGCCTGGCCACTGCTGCCCATGGTAGGTGGCGACGCACTCGCGGCGGCCCGGTTGATCGGGGCGCTACTGCCGCGCCGGATTACCGGCATCGGCCCGGAATTGCCGAATGCGTCCGGCAGGCGCTCGTGCTGGATGCCGCCAGTACCTGCCTGCGCGCCGGGCAAGCGATCTGCATGGTGTACCTGCGGGATCGGGGCGCTCGCGCAAGCGGCAAGCAGGGCGATCAATAGTGCAAACAGAAGCGGGCGCAGGTTCATTCGAAAAACTCCAACGTCATTGCTTTGCCGGTGCGCCTGGGGGCGACACGGGATTGGTGGATGCATCGCCGCGCAGCTGTGCTCGGCGAGCTTCGATGCGTCTCCGGATCTCTTCGATCCGCGTCGTTTGGTCAGGGGGAGTCGATGCAGCACCGGCGCCATCGGCAGCATCCTGGGAACTGCCATCGGTGGCGGTCGTACCGGGCGCATCCGACGTCCGCACCACGGCGGTGGCAATCGGTGGGGCGGCATCGCCGAATACCCGCAAATCCAGGCTCGACTCGCCATTGCTGCCCTCGAAGATCGCACGTCGCGGCTGCACATCGACCAACCGCCAACCCGATGCGCCCTCTGGGGACATGCCTTCGCGCACGCGGATTGATTCACCGCCCCCACTTGGTTGCAGGATCGCCAAGCGTACCTGCGGGCTGATCAGCACGCCGGTCAGGATGAAATCCAGCGCCTGAGCCTGCTCGCCGGCGCCGTCTTCACCGTCAGGGCTTGTGGCCATGAACGCGTGGGGGCGCCGATCCGATGCGAACACGGGACGCGACGCTGCTTCGGCGTATTGGCCCAAGGGACCGATCCGATCGCGAATGGGCGGGCCGGGCTGGGGCAGCGCGCCGTCCAGGGTAATCACCGGCGTGGGTGGCACGGCATGGCCCATGCCCAGCAAACCCGCCAACCACAACAACAACGCCCAACCCGTACAGGCGGCCAGCAGCCAGGTCAGTGGCCCGGCCCGCTGGAATCGTTGCAGCAGGCTTTGCTCAGCCACGGGAGGCACCTTTCGCGACGGCCGGCGCAGGGCGAAGATATCCGTACAAATCGAAGCTCACGTCAAGCCCGCCTTGTTGTGGCGGGTTGTTGCCGGGGATCGCGAAATAACGCTGCGAGGAAATATTCAACACATCCACGAACAAGTAAGGCCGCGCTGATTCCAGTGCGTGCAGGACTGCCAGCGTCTCCCCATTGCCGCAGCGTAGGCGGACCTGCACGGTCACCCGGCGAAAACGACCCGGAGGCGGCTCGCCGCTGAGCGGGGCGCGATTGGTGATGGCACAGCCGCGATTGCCGGGGCTGACCTCCAAGACCACTTGCTCCAGCTGCTGGATCAGTGCCGCCGTAGCCAGCTCTGGTGTGGGCTGGGCCAGGAATCCGGTTGCGGTGCCGCGCGCATCGATGGCAGCCAGCCGCTGGCTGATCTCCGGCGCCTGCTTCAGCATCGCGCGCAGCCGCGCGTCGCGGTCGCGAAGCTCGGCGATGCGTGCGTCGGCATCGCGCAATGGCTGGGTAAACAGCGGATGCACCAAGGTCAAGTACACCGGGCCGAGCACCGCCAGCAGCAGAGCCAAGGCCAGCAGGCGGTCTCGTTCAGCGCGTACCACCTGACTTGGCCTCCGTCAATGTGGCGTCATTCAGCTGCGCCACCAAGGTAAATCGGTCGCTGCGCGTGCGCGGATCCGGCTGCAGCGCACCATACAGGGCCGGCGCATGCCATTGGCGCGCACCTTCCAGCATGCCCACCAGCGCAGCGGCCTGGTTGGACAGGCCGATCACGGTCAACTGGCCAGCCTCGATCGAGGTTTTCTCCAGATAGGTGCCATCCGGCAGGCGCCGCGCCAGTTCGTCCATCACTTCCACCACCGAAGGCCGCGCATTGCGTTGCTGTTGCAGGTAGACGCCGCCTTCCACCGCATCCACCAGGCGTTGGCGTTGCTGCGCAACGACGCGTGCCTGCACGCTGCGGGTGGCCACCTCGGCGTCCAGTTGATCCGCCGCTGCGCGCCGGTTAGCAAGTACCTGGGCCAGGCCAAAGCCGGTCGCCAATACGAAGACGGCTGCAAACAACAGGTTCCACCAGCGCCAGGGGTTGGCGCGCAGGTACCGTCGTGGCACGGGCAACAGGTTGATACCGAGCGGGCGTCCCTCAGCATCGGCAAGATCGACGCCCGCCAGCCAAGCCGACAACCCTTGCAATGCATCGCAAGCGGCCTCGAAACCCGCACGCGGCACCACCACCAGCTCAACCTGTAATTGGCCATCGTCGCGCACCTGCAGCACACGGCCGTCATACAGCACGTCATTGGCAGTAAACGGGGTCTGCCGCTCGATCTCGAAGCCGAGCACCTCGCGCAGGCGCTCACGCGCGGCGCCGGGTAATTGCAAGGTGCGGCGCAGCCCACTGCCCGCAGGCAGCAGCAGCCACCGCGGTAATTCGATGGCGTTGGCTGACAGGATGGTGGCCAGCGGGTCTGCGTCGATCCCGCGCGATGACGGCACCGGCATGTGGGCCAGGTCCTGAAGCTCGCCTGCCACCTGTCGACGCAGGAAGATGCCTTCGCCTTCCACCTGCACCAGCAGGCGGTCGGCGGACGTCGCCAGCAATCGCCGCCAACGCGGCGGCAGCCAGCCGGCCAAACCTGCACCCCACCATGCCAGGAATCCGCGGAAACTGCGGCCGGCGAACTGGAGCCGTTCGGACGACAGTGTGGTCCCGCTCATGGCGAGACTCCACGGTCCTGCCAGCGCAAGGTCGTATAGCTGGATCCAGGCAACCCGTTACCCCCCACTCGCAGGATGACCGAAAGATGTGCGCGGCGACCATTCGCGAGTCGAGCACGGCTCTCGATACTATACGTGCCACTCCCCGTGGACGGCACCGTATTGTTGATCGGCTGGGGGCGCTCCACGCCCATGGCCTGCAACACCGGGCCGTCTGCGAACGCCGCGTTTGGTATCGCAGAGCCGCTGTTCACGGTCACGTATGGCGCCAACGAACTGAACAACGCCGGGCGCATGCCCAGCACCTGTTCAAGCTCCGTCACCGTCTCGAATGGGGCATCCTTCGCCCCCCAAGCCAGGCCCGCGGCCGCATAGTCGGCGTCTTCTGCACCGCCTGCCACCTGGGTCATGCTGTCTTCGTCGCGCCAGTCGAGGATCACTCCGGCAAGCCGACTCGCCGATTCACCTGGTTCACCTTGGGCGTGCAACAACCCAGCAAGCACATCCGGGCCTGCATTGTTGAGGTCGACCTTGCCGGTTTCGTCACGCACGGCCACCTGCAGTTGCGCGCCGTCGAAGCTGAAGCGGTAGTCGCGGCCATCGGGCACCCAGCGCCGTGCGGGATCGGCATCCAGCATGCGCGAAGCCGCATATTCAACGCCGGCACGTGCAGCTTCACGCGCTACGACGCTGCGCGCCAAGCCATTGCCCTGCATGGACTCGATGCGGGCGGACATCGCATACCCAGCCACCAGGCCGCTGAGCAGCAAGACCAGCCACATCACCAGCAGCAACGCCGCACCCTGCTGCCCGCGCAACGCTTTCGCAAGTGGACTCTGCGTGACCCTCACCTGGGCGGCTCCACGACCGTGCCGTAGCTGGCCGCCTGCGACAGCGCAATGACCAAAGTTGGCCAAGCGCCCTGCGTGTCCGCAATCTCCACGCGCACTTGCTGCGGCAATGCGTCCGGTTGCTCCCAGCGCGTGACCCAAGCCCCGGGCTGCCCGTTCCCGTCATTACTGCGGTATGAGAAACGCACCCTAACCAGTTTCTCCACCAGCGGTTCCGGCGGACGCGCATCCGCGGTCGCAATCACCTTGCCCGCCGCCACCATGCGGAAATCGACCTGCAGCGCCTGCTCGTCGCCACGACCATCCACGCCGAATTCGTGCAGATGCGGCCCGCCACGCCCCAGGTAGTCTGGTAGATCGGTCACGAAGCGCATGGCATGCGCATCGCCGTTGAATCGCTGCGCCTTGCCGGTGGCCTGGTCGATGTCGAAGACGATGCCGTCGGCAGTGCCGATGCGGCTACGCAGGAATTCCGACACTGCGCGCATGCGCTCGTTGCGTGCGGCCATGGCTTCGCCACGCTCGGCAGTGGCACCGGCAGCACGTATCGTGGCGAAGCCCAGTGTCAGCCCGGCCGCAAGCAACATCGTGGCCAGCAGCACCTCGATCAGGGTAAAGCCAGCTGCCTTGTTCATGGACCGCCCACTCCGTCGACCTGCGGCACCACCAACCTCAACGAAGTCGCCTCGACACGCTGCGCTGGCGTTCCCTCGCCCCATGCCACCTGCAGGCGGAGGTGCATGAGGCGTGCTGCATTCGGGTCAATGCGCGATGCGCTCGCCGCCGCGGCCGGATCCTGCCACGGCGCCACGTCGAGTTGCCAGCGATAGCGGCCGTGTTCGAACTCGCCATCGCGGTGCTGCGGTTTTGGCAGGTTGCCGAATTCAGCCAGCAGGGATTGCGCATACATGGCCGCTCGCCCGGCGTCACCGGCGGCACGCACTTGCCGAGTGGCGCCGGACAGGGTGCCGAGCAGCAAGGTCAGGCCAAGCGCGAGGATCGCGAACGCCACGATGATTTCAATCAGCGTGTAGCCGGCAGCATTGCGACGGTTCATGGCGAGGCCTGCACGCGCTTGACACGGACTTCGCCGGTCAGCCAGCCGACGTTGATATCCCAGCCACCGCCATTGGCGAGCAGGCGCACGCGTCCGCCGGTCGCCGCCCCATCCGGGAAGAAGCGCACCACGCCCTTGCCCGCATCCTGCTGGCCGGGATCAAACTGGGTTGCGCGCGCACCGGTGAACACCACTTCGCCGACATTCGGCAGGCTGCCACTACGACCCTTCGCACCCTGCCACTGGCGCGCCTTTGGATCGATGACCACGTCCTGCGGCTGGCCGCTGCTGATTGCCACTGCGCGTGCGAAGCGCATCTGCGCCGCGACATCCTTCGCCCCGTCACGCAATTTCATGCCCTGCATGCCGCCGCCAAACGCTGCCACCGCCAGCAAGCTGGCCGCGGCGATCAGGGCCATCACCAGGATCATCTCCAGCAGCGAGAATCCGGATGAGCGCAGGTGCACGTGCTTCATCGCGGCGGGCTCATCGATGGCTCGCGGGCGTTGGTTTCGTCGCGGCTATTCGTAGCGGATGTCGGCATTGACGCTATCGCCGCCGGACTTTCCATCCGCGCCGAGACTTACCAGGTCAAAAGGCTTGCCATCACCCGGCACGGTGTACGTGTAAGGATGGTTCCATGCGTCTTTCATCTCCACTTCCTTGGCATACGGACCCAGCCAGCCGGACACGCCGCCAGGCGCCTTCACCAGATCGCCGAGGCTACCCGGCAATGCGCCGGTATCGCCTTCGAATTGCTGGATCTTGTCCGCCAGCGTTTGCACTTGCGCCTTGGTCAGGTTGACCTTGGCGCGGTCGCCACCGCCGAGGATGCGCGACGCCGCGAAGGCGACGATGCCGCCAATCAGCACCACCACCAGGATGATCTCGATCAACGTAAAGCCGGCCTGCGCAGCGGCAGCCGGTGAACGGGTCAATGAACGGTTACGCATGGAATTTCCCGATTTCGAGGTTGAGCCGATGATGGGCAATGCTGCCACGGAATTGCGCCAGGACCTTGAACCCGCCTCAACCCGGTGCGAGCGATAAAGATTCGACGTTGCCCGCACGGGTTTCAGGCAGCTTCACCCGATGACACTGGTCAGGTCATAGATTGGCGAAAGCACTGCCATGATCACGATGCCCACCACCAGCGCCAGCACCAGGGTCACCACCGGCACCAGCGCGGCCAGCAAGCGATCCATCGCGACCGAGGTTTCCTGCTCGAAGGTATCGGCGGTCTTCAGCAACATGCTGTCCAGCGCGCCGGATTCCTCGCCGACCTGGATCATCTGCAAAGCCAGTCGCGGGAAGCGCTTGCCTTTGCTGAGTGCCTGCGACAGCCCGACGCCGTTCTTGACGTCGGCAGCGGCGGCATCCACATCGTTAGCCAGCACACGGTTATCGAGCACATTGCGGGCGATGCCAAGCGCAGACAGCAGGGGCACGCCATTGCGCAGCAAGGTCCCCAGCGTGCGCGCCAGTCGGGCGGTTTCGATGCGCGCCACCAGCGTGCCGGCCAGCTTGCGTTGCAACAGCCAGTGGTCGAACTTCACCATGAATTCGGGATCGCGGCGCTTGCGGTCCAGCCACAACAGGAGCAGTGCCGGGACCACCAGAAACAGGATCCACCAGCTACGCACGAATTCGCCCAGCCCCAGCACCAGTTGCGAAAACCACGGCAGGTCGGCGTCCAGGCTTTCATACATCGACGAGAACTGCGGCACCACGTAGCCCAGCAGGAACAGCAGCGACAGGCCAACCATGAACAGCAGGATCGCCGGATACACCAGTGCATTGATCACCCGCGCCCGCATCGCGCTGGAGCGGTCCAGGTAATCCGCAAGTTGCTGCAGCGTGTCATGCAGGTTGCCGCCCGCCTCGCCTGCACGAACCATGTTCACGTACAACCGGCCGAAGTCGCCGTGCTGGCGTTCCAGCGCCGCCGACAGCGACGCGCCGCCGCGCACGGCTTCGCGGATTTCATGGATGGTGCGCCGCGCGACGTCGTCCTCGGGCAGTTCCAACAGGATTGAAAGCGCGCGATCCAGCGGTTGTCCCGCACCCAGCAACGTCGCCAGCTGCTGGGTGAACTGGACCAGGCGCGCGCCGGCGAAAGGTTTGGGCTTGAACAGCGCTCGCCATGCGGGCTCGCCGCTGCTTTCACTGGCAAGTGTTGCCTCGACCGGCAGGTGGCCCTGTTCCTGCAGGCGCAGGGCGACATCGCTGTCGCTGGCGGCTTCCATCTCGCCATCCAGCATTTCCCCGCGCGCGTTCAGCGCCTTGTATCGATACAGCGCCATTGACTCAGGCGTCCTCGGTCACGCGCAGGACTTCCTCGATCGTGGTTTCGCCGCGCAAGGCCTTGGCGATGCCGACTTCGTACATCGTGCTCATGCCGCCCTTGCGCGCGAGTTTCTCGATTTCGTCCATGCCCGCGTGGCGCATGACGGCGCGACGGACTTCGTCATCCATCACCAGCAGCTCCATGATCGTGGTGCGTCCCAGGTAACCCGTGGGCGACAACGTCGATGGCTTGGCCCGATGCAGGACGATGTCGCCCTCCGGCTGGAACCGGCGCAGGCTGAATTTCTCGATTTGCTCCGGTGATGCCGCGTAGCGCTCGGCATGGATCGGCTCCAGTTTGCGGATCAACCGCTGCGCGACGATGCCGTTGACGGTCGAGGTCAGCAGGTAATCCTCGACACCCATGTCGAGCAGGCGGGTAATGCCACCCGCAGCGTTGTTGGTATGCAACGTGCTCAACACCAAATGGCCGGTCAGCGCGGACTGGATCGCGATGCGCGCGGTTTCCAGGTCGCGCATTTCGCCGATCATGATGATGTCCGGATCCTGTCGGACAATGCTGCGCAGCGCGTTGGCGAAGTCCAGCCCGATCTGTGGCTTGGCCTGGATCTGGTTGATGCCCTCGATCTGGTATTCGATCGGGTCCTCGACCGTGATGATCTTGACATCAGGCGTGTTGAGCTTGCTCAGCGCGGTGTATAGCGTGGTGGTCTTGCCGGAACCCGTGGGCCCGGTCACCAGCACGATGCCATGCGGCTGTTCCAGCACCTGCTGGAAGCGCGGCATGAACTGTGGGCCGAACCCGAGCTTGGCGAAATCCAGCACCACGGTTTCGCGATCCAGCAGGCGCATCACCACGGACTCGCCATGCGCGGTCGGCATGCTGCTGACGCGCAGGTCCAGCTCCCTGCCCTGCACCCGCTGCATGATCCTTCCGTCTTGCGGCAAGCGACGTTCCGCGATGTTGAGCTTGGCCATGATCTTGATGCGGCTGATCACCGCCGCCGTCAGGTTTGGCGGCGGGCTCTCGCCTTCTTCGAGCACGCCGTCGATGCGATAGCGCACCTTCAGTCGATTCTCGAACGGTTCGATGTGGATGTCGGAGGCGCGCAATTCCACCGCCCGCTGGATCACCAGGTTCACCAATCGAATGACCGGCGCTTCCGAGGCCAGGTCGCGCAGGTGTTCGACATCGTCGAAGCCTTCCTCGCCCTCGGCGGTATCCACGATGCCTTCCATCGCGCTGCGGCCCTGGCCATGCCAGCGTTCGATCAGCTCGTCGATCTCGGAGCGCAGCGCCACCGCCGGGCGCACCTCGCGTGCAGTCGCCAAACGCACTGCATCGAGTACGTAAGGATCCTGCGGATCGGCCAGCAACACATCCACCACATCGACATCGGTGGCCACCGGTACGACGTGAAACTGCTTCATGAACTTGACGCCCAGCGCGGCATCTTCCGGCGGTAATTCCGGCACATCGCGTGCGCTGCGCAGCGGCAAGTTCAGTTCAGACGCGCAGGCCTCGGCGTGATCGCGCTCCGACACCAAGCCCAGCCGGCCGAGCAGGGTCAGCAGGCTGCCGCCGTCCTGCTCCTGCAGACGACGCGCGCGGGTGAGGTCGGCTTCCTTCAACTTGCCCCGGGTCAACAGGGCAATGACGATGCGTTCGTCCGCTGAAGCCGGCGGAGAATCGGACAGGACTGCGCTCATGGATGCCGGTCAGTACCGCGGAAACGGAATAGCGAGCGTAACAGGCCACTCTGGATGCGTCAGCGCTGGCGGCCGGCAACCGCCACTTTGTCTAGTCGAACTATGCCGCCGGGCGGCTTTCGGTTAGCCGACCCACACGCGCGCGTTGCGGAACATCCGCAACCAAGGGGATTCATCCGGCCAGTCAGGCGGCGCCCAACTGAAATTGGCGCGGCGCAGGGTGCGTTCTGCGTGTGGCATCAGGATGGTGGCGCGGCCGTCGCGGCTGGTCACACCCGCGATGCCGTCGGGGGAGCCATTCGGGTTGGCGGGATAGGTTTCGGCCACGCGGCCATCGGCGGTGACGTAGCGCAGGCCGATATCCACGGCGGACTGGTCAATGCCATTTGCGAACACGGCGCGACCTTCACCATGCGCGACCGCCACCGGAATACTTGAGCCGGCCATCCCGCGCAGGAACAACGAGGGCGATTGCGCGACTTCCAGCAGCGCCAACCGCGCTTCGTACTGCTCGCTCAGGTTGCGCTCGAACGTTGGCCAATGTTCCGCGCCGGGGATGATCTCGCGCAGCTGCGCCATCATCTGGCAGCCATTGCAGATACCCAACGAGAACGTATCCACACGCTCGAAGAATGCGGCGAACGCATCCCGCAGTTGGTTGCGTTCCAGGATGCTGGTCGCCCAGCCGCGGCCGGCGCCCAGCACGTCGCCATAACTGAAACCACCGCACGCAGCGAAACCGCTGAAATCGCGCAGGTCAAAGCGACCGGCGATCAGGTCGCTCATGTGCACGTCGAAGGCATCGAAGCCGGCACGGTCGAACGCGACCGCGGTTTCAATCTGGCTGTTGACGCCCTGCTCGCGCAGGACCGCGACCTTGGGACGTGCACCGGTTGAAATGAAGGGTGCCGACATGTCTTCTGCGGCATCGAATGTCAGCATCGGTGTGAGCGGCGGCGCATCGAAACGACGCGTGGCATCGCGCTCCTGGTCCGCGCATTCCGGGTTGTCGCGCAGGCGTTGCAGCGCATGGCTGGTCGACCACCAGGCATCGAACAATTCTTCCCAACGCCACTCGGCCAGCACCTTGTCTTCCTGGCTGACTCGGATCATGTTGGCGCTGGTGGGCCGCGCGATGCGCTGGGCGCATTCGATCAACCCGTGTTGTGAAACCAGATCGGCGAAGGTGGCGCGTTCTTCAACCGGCACTTGCACGATCGCGCCGAGTTCTTCATTGAACAACGTGCGGAACACATCGTCGGCGCGGCCATCGCCCCAGCCGTCGAGCAAGATGTCCAGGCCCATGTGCGAGGCGAACGCCATTTCGCACAGCGCAGCAAACGCGCCACCATCGGAACGGTCGTGGTATGCCAGTATCAGGCCGTCCTCGCGGGCGTCGCGGACGAGTTCGAACAAACCGCGCAGCCGTTGCGGATCATCCAGATCGGGTACGTCGCCGCCGAAGGCCGGCAGCACGCCATTGCTCCCGCGTTCCGGGTGGCATTGCGCCAGCACCGACCCACCCAAGCGCTGGCGTCCGCCGCCCAGACCGATCAGCCAGAGTTCGGATTCGACATCGCGCTGCAGCAACGGCGTCAGTTGCTGGCGCACATCGACCACAGGCGCGAACGCGGTCACGATCAGCGAGACCGGCGACACCGACTGCTGCGCCTGCGCACCAGCCTGCCAGCGCGCCTGCATCGACAAGGAATCCTTGCCGACCGGGATGCCGAGCTCGAGTTCCGGGCACAGTTCAATACCGACCGCACGGACTGCATCGAACAAGCGCGCGTCTTCGCCCGGATGGCCGGCAGCAGCCATCCAGTTTGCGGACAGTTTGATCCGGTTGAGTGACTCGACCGGTGCGGCGATCAGGTTGGTAATGGCTTCGCCGACCGCCATTCGCGCCGAAGCCGCCGCGTCCAGCAATGCCAGTGGCGTGCGTTCGCCAATTGCCATCGCTTCGCCGGTATTGCCGTCGAAACCGGATAGGGTGATCGCGCAATCGGCGACAGGCACTTGCCACGGTCCCACCATCTGGTCGCGCGCGGTCAGGCCGCCGACGGTGCGGTCGCCAATGGTGATCAGGAACGATTTCGATGCCACGGTCGGATGCGACAGCACGCGCAGGCCGGCCTCGCGCAGGTCGAGCCCGTCGGTGTCGGTTTCCGGCCAGCGCGGCGGCGCGGGATGGGCGGTGTCGCGATGCATCTTCGGCGGCTTGCCGAACAGCACGTCCATCGGCAGGTTGATGGCGGCGTCAGCAGGAATCGCTTCGACGCGTGCGCCATAACCGACGACCAGGCGCTCTTCCGCCGTCGCGGTACCGACCACCGCAAACGGGCAGCGCTCGCGCGCGCACAGCGCGGCGAACTCATCCACCCGCGATGGGTGGATGCCGAGCACGTAGCGTTCCTGGGATTCGTTGCACCACAGCTGCATCGGTGACAGCGACGGATCGTCGCTGGGGATGGCGCCGAGGTCGATGACGCCGCCTACGCTGGAGTCATGCAGCAGTTCCGGTATGGCATTGGACAGTCCGCCAGCGCCGACATCGTGGATTGACTGGATGGGATTCTCGCCCGCCATGGCGACGCAGCGGTCGATGACTTCCTGCGCGCGCCGTTCCATTTCCGGGTTGTCGCGCTGCACCGAGGCGAAATCGAGGTCCTCGGTGCTGCTGCCGCCGGTGACCGAACTTGCAGCGCCGCCACCCAGACCGATCAGCATCGCCGGGCCACCGAGCACGATCACCGCATCGCCCGGCGCCAGCGAGCGCTTGGCCACCATCGTTCGGTCCATCGCGCCGATGCCACCGGCCAGCATGATCGGCTTGTCGTAGGCGCGGGTCAGGCGGCTGCCATCGGGCGCGTTACCTTCGTCCAGCTCGAAACTGCGGAAGTAACCCACCAGGTTGGGACGGCCGAATTCGTTATTGAACGCGGCAGCGCCGAGCGGGCCATCCAGCATGATGTCCAGTGCCGGCGCCATCCGCGGATTGAGCGAACGTTCGGCTTCCCACGGCTGTGGCAAGCCCGGGATGCGCAGGTGCGATACCGAGAATCCGCACAGACCCGCCTTCGGGCGCCCGCCACGACCGGTGGCACCTTCGTCGCGGATCTCGCCACCCGCGCCGGTCGATGCGCCCGGAAACGGCGCGATCGCGGTCGGATGGTTATGGGTTTCGACCTTGATGCAGAACGCACTGTCGGCGGGTGCTTCTGCGCGGTAGCGCTGATCATTCGGGTCCGGACGGAAGCGGGAAGTAGCATAGCCGGCGACGACTGCGGCGTTGTCGCTGTAGGCCGACAACGTGTGCTCCGGTGCATGCGCGTGGGTATTCTTGATCAAGCCGAACAGCGAGATCGGCGCACCGGCGTGCTGCATCTCGCGGCCATCGATGGTCCAGCTGGCGTTGAAGATCTTGTGCCGGCAATGCTCGGAATTCGCCTGCGCGAACATCATCAGTTCGACATCGTGCGGATCGCGGCCCAAGGCGCCGAAACGCTCGCGCAGGTAGTCGATCTCGTCCTGCGCCATCGCCAGCCCGAGGCGTGTATTGGCGGCTTCCAGCGCATCCAGCGGAACGGTTTCGGCCGCGCCGCGCGGCAGCGCATCGAACAAGGCCGCACCTGCCTCGCGCGTGGCCAGCAACGACTGGGTCATCGGGTCGTGTAGAAGCTTGGCCAATGCGACTTGCGCTGCAGCGTCATCTGGCCAACCCGTCATGTCGATGCGCATGCCGCGTTCGACCCGCAGCACCGGCAGGCCGGCACCGCGCAATAATTCGGTCGCCTTGCTGGCCCACGGCGACAACGTTCCCAAGCGCGGGACCACGTAGCGCGTCACCACGTCTTCGGCGGCATCGGCATGCACCGGCTGCGCCTGCAGGATGCGTCCGAGCGTCGGTAACTGAGGCGTTTGGCCGGGCTCGGGCTGGACCCAATAGCCATGCCAACTGTCAATGAGCCGCAACGCCGGGGCAATGGCGTTGAGGCGGGTTTGCAAGCGTTCGCGCCGGAACGGCGACAGGGCGTGGGCGCCCTCGAGGACGATCATGTCCGGGAGATGGTGGCAACGGGCCGCAGATTGTAGCCGAGGCCGGCCCTCAACCGGGGCCGGAGCCATTTCGCGGCCAAGCGGGCCTTCGTGGGAATCAGCCGCCCTTGCCGGCGCTGCGTTCTGCGTCGATCTTTTCCAGCCGCTGCAGGAGCGCGTCGGGCGGCAGGTAGCCACCCAGGAACTGGCCATCGGTGGTCAACAGCATCGGCGTGCCTTCAAGGCCCATGCGCTGCCCTGCGGCGTACTGCATGTTGACCGGATTCGTGCAGGACTTCGTCGCGATGGAACGGTCATTCTTGGCGTCGGTCAGCGCTTTGCGGCGGTCGTCGGCGCACCACACGGAGACCATTTTCTTGTAGTCGTCGCTACCGATGCCAGCGCGCGGGAACGCCATGTATTCAACCTGGATGCCCCGTTTCGTGTATTGGGCGATATCGTTGTGGAACTTGCGGCAATACCCGCATTCGATGTCGGTCAACACCACCACCGTGTGCTTGGGAGTGCCCGTCGGGCCAAACACGATGCGGTCCTTCACCGGTAGGGTCTTCAGCACCTCACTGCGCAGCTTGGCCATCGCGTCTTCGGCAAGGTTCC
>JBDSGA010000068.1:0-13088 GCA_039919235.1 Thermomonas sp.
GATTGGATCGAGTCGAGACACATCGCAACCTGGAGGCGCACCGGGAGTGTCGCAGCCAGGAGCGAGCGGCATGACCTGGCCCTTGGGTGCAGGGCGGAGCCCTGCGATTAAGCGCCAAGGATGGCGCGCTCTTGCTCCAGCGGTTGGATCCGCGCCCACGAACCCGCAGGGATGGCATCAACCACCCCTGAAGGCCCGCTTTTCGCTTTGCCCGCAAGGGCAGGATTTGCCACCGGAAGCAACCGGGGGCGACACTCAAAGCCGCACAGGAGGCGGCCAGCGTATGAAACCACACCGCAAGCCAGTTCGCATAATGTCTATTATGTTAATAATTGTTGCCACATGACATTGATGCATTCGCATCCTGGACGCGGCTGACCAAGTACACATGTATGAAACACTGGAAAGATAGAAAACCTACCACTCGCCTCAGGGACACCATATGGAACCGATGCACATTCCGGCATGGACATTGACCGCGCTCCGGGTGACCGCTTTGTTCTTGGCGTTTTCAGGTTCTGCTGTGGCCGGGACCATCACGGTGACGGTCACAGGACAGGGTGGTCCGCTCGAGAACGCAGTTGTCGCCATGTATGCAGCGCACGCACCACCAGCGACGCGTCTCCCGTCGCGCGACATGGATCAACGCGGCATGACGTTCCAGCCGCACGTACTCGCGGTTCAGGCTGGAAGCGAAGTAGGATTTCCGAACAGCGACAACACGCGCCATCAGGTTTATTCCTTTTCGCCCGCAAAAACCTTCGAGTTGCCGCTTTACAGCGGGACCAAGGCGAAACCCATCCAGTTAGGGACGCCAGGAGTGGTGGAGCTTGGCTGCAACATCCATGACTGGATGCTGGGCTATATCGTGGTGCTGGATACGCCCTACTTCGCCGTCACCTCTGCGAACGGCCAAGCCACCATCGAGGTGCCGTCCGGGAGCTATCGCCTTGAAGCGTGGCATGAATCGCAGGATGCGCCGCCGGGCCAGCGCACCAGCCAACAGGTCACCGTCACTGCTAACAAGTCCTCGACGCAGATCGATATGCGGGTGAAGTCGCCACCGCCGAGTAAGCAACCTGCTAATGACCGGCTGCGCGATCTTCAGCAGAGATTCCGGGCCGTGAAGCGTGAGCGATGAACCACGTCGCAGCGTGATGCAAGGCCTCGGGCTCCGCACACGCATCCTGCTTGCCTTCATTGCCTTGCTGGCAGGGGCGCTACTTGCAACGCTCGGGATCGTCAGCCTCGCCGCGGACCGCAGCGTGCATGACCAACTGGCGCAGCGCCTGGAGCTCAGCGAACGCGTCTGGAACGAACTCCTCCAAGCCAATGCAGACAGGCTGGTCGAATCCGTTTCGCTGCTCGCCAAGGATTTCGCATTCCGGGAAGCGGTTGCTACCGGCGACAATCCCACCGCGCAGACCGTGCTGCTCAACCACGGACTTCGCATCCATGCCGATGTTGCCTTGTTATTGCAACCGGACGGCACGCTGCGCAGCAGCGTGCAGGCGCATGACGCAAAGCGCACTGAGGCGGCGTTAGCGCCGGTGCTGCGCATGGCCGAACTGGGCGGCACCGCGACCGATGTCGTCCTGCTGGGCGACGAAGCTTATCTGGTTGCCGTGGTGCCCGTGCTCGCGCCCAGGCGCATCGCATGGGTGGTCATGGGTGTTCGCTACGGTGAAGCCTTCGCCAAGGAATACAAGGCCATCATCGGGCTGGACGTCACCTTGCTCGAACCTGGCAAGAATCACTTCAATATCCGTGCTTCAACCCTGTCCTTGCCGCAGAAGCAAGCGTTGGTGAATTCGCCTGCCTCTAATGCCACCCAGCTAAGCCTGGCTGGCAGCAACTTTGCAACCCGCGTGTTCAACGCTGCGGAAACCGCGAATGGCGCGATCCGGGTGATGTTGCTGGCGGACATCGACCAAGCCATGGCTCCGAACCGTGTCCTCAAGCGCAATATCATGCTGCTCACTGCGATCGCGGCCATGCTCGCCTTGCTGCTTGCAGTGCTGGTGGGACGCGGCATCAGCCGACCCGTGAGCCTGCTGGCCGCAGCTGCAACCCGGGTCGGGCATGGTGATTATGCTGAACCGCTGCCCGTGCATGGCCGCGATGAACTTGCGGAGTTGGCGCAGGCTTTCAACGCGATGCAGGCCGGTATCGCACAACGCGAGGCACGTATCCACTACCAGGCCAGCCACGACGCGTTGACCGGATTGCCCAATCGCAGCACTGCCCTGGAGCATCTGGACGGCGCAATCGCAAGGTCGACGACTACGGATGGTGCCTGCTGCGTCTTGATGCTGGATTTGGACCGCTTCAAGGAAATCAATGACACGCTTGGCCATGCCTTCGGCGACGAAGTGCTGCACGACGTTGCCGCCCGCCTGCAGGAAGATGTCAGGGCAGGCGACTTGCTTGCGCGTTTGGGCGGCGACGAATTCCTGCTCATCCTGGAAGGCGCCGGCGCGGAGACCGGCGCAGCACGCGCCCTCGCCTTGGTCTCATTGATCGCTCGGCCCTTTGTCCTGGGGGAAGCACAAGTAAGCCTCGACGCCAGTATCGGCATAGCGGCGTTCCCCGAGCATGCGAGTGAAGCTGCAAGCCTATTGCGGCGCGCCGACATCGCGATGTACGAAGCCAAGTCATTACGTTCGCGGGTTGCCGTGTATCAGCCGGGACGGGATGAACATCACCTGCGCCAACTGTCGCTGATGGGCGAACTGAAGTTGGCCCAGGAACGCGACCAATTGAGCGTTGCATTCCAACCCAAGATCGACCTGCGTAGCGGAAGGGTTGCGCATGTCGAGGCGCTGTTGCGCTGGACGCACCCGGAGTTTGGCAAGGTCGGGCCTGACGAGTTCATCCCGTTGGCGGAGCGCTCCGGCGTCATAAGCGCGCTGACCCGCTACGTGATCGACGAGGCTTTGCGCGTAACCGGGCCATGGATGCGCGATCAACTGATCGACGCCGTCGCGATCAACCTGTCGCCGATCGATTTGCTTGACCGCGAATTGCCCGCTTTCGTGCTCGAGCGACTCGCGAGCCATGCCATTGACGGACGATGCCTGGTGTTCGAGATCACCGAAAGCACGGCGATGCGTGATCTCGGCGCGTCCCTTGAAACCATGCGCACACTGCGTGAGTGCGGCGTGCGACTGTCGATCGACGATTTCGGCACTGGCCACTCTTCACTGGCGCAACTTCGCAGCCTGCCGGTGGATGAAATCAAGATCGACAAGAGCTTCATCACCCTGCTTGGCGGTGAAGACGATGATTCGGTGATCGTCCGCTCGGCCATCGAGATCGGCCACAACATGGGATTGAGCGTCATCGCCGAAGGGGTCGAAGACGAGCGCAGCTTGGCCATGCTGAAGTCACTCAATTGCGACATGGTCCAGGGGTATTTGTTCTCCCCTCCCCTCGCGCCCGCGGATTTCCCGAATTGGCATGCGCAATACACGCGAGACCACCAGGAATCCGCTTAGTGCGCCGTCCTAGCTTCTCCGTGGCGGCCTCGTGTGCCATCGCAATGTGGGTGTCGGCGGGCTTGGCTTACGCAACGCCGGCGCAAGCAGGCGATCGCTTGCTGATGACAGGCGGCGCTACACAGATCGAAGGAAGCGCGGGAGGCGGCATCGTGCCCTGGGCGGTCTTGTCCGGGTATGCGAGCGATGGCCAACACGGCGGCACTGCGTTCATCGCGCACGTGCAGACCAGCGACTACGTCCTTGGTGCCGCGGGGGCTGCATACTCTTTCGACGATCGAATCGAAGTGTCCTATGCGCGCCAGGAATTGCACCTCGACACGTTGAGCGATCGGCTGGGCTTGCCCACGGCAAGATTCGACATGGACATCATCGGCGCGAAGGTGCGGCTGGGCGGCGACCTGATCTACACGCGCATGCCGCAGGTGGCACTGGGCGTACAGTACAAACGGCAACGGGATTTCGACGTGCCGCGGCGGCTGGGCGCAAGCAAGGACAGCGGAATCGACATGTATATTTCGGCCAGCAAATTGTTCCTTGCTGGCGCGGCGGGCCACAACCTGCTGTTGAACGGCACCCTGCGCGCAACCAAGGGCAACCAGACAGGCCTGCTCGGTTTCGGCGGGGATCGCAACCAGAATTACAGGGTGATGTTCGAAGGATCCGCCGCCATCCTGCTCAATCCACGCTGGGCACTAGGGATCGAGTACAGGCAGAAGCCCGACAACCTTGGCTTCGCGCGGGAAGACGCATGGCGTGATGCCTTCGTGGGCTGGTTTCCAAACAAGCGCGTGGCGGTGATTGCGGCCTACGCGGATCTTGGCAGCATTGCCTCGTTGCCGAATCAACGTGGCGGCTACCTGTCATTGCAACTCAGCTACTGACCAGCATGAACCCACGACTCGCCACTATTATCTATGCCGCACTGTGCCTGGCCGGATGCGCCAGTTCGCCGCCAGATTCCAGCACCTATGCGCAGCTTGGCGGGGCAGCAGGTGTTGATGGAATCGTCGACGACCTTCTTGAAGCCATCCTCGTGGATGACCGGATCAATTTCCAATTCGCACAGACCGACATCGTCCGCTTTCGCGAGAAACTCATCGAGCAACTGTGCGTCGAAGGTGGTGGGCCCTGCACCTACACCGGATTATCCATGCAGGAAACGCACGCAGGCCGCGGCATCGACGATGTGCAGTTCAATGCGCTGGTGGAAGATCTGATCCACGTCATGGAGTACCGCAACGTGCCGGTGCCTGCGCAGAATCGCTTGCTGCGACGCCTTGCGCCGATGCACGGCGACATCATCGGCAAACCTGTAAAGCCCTTGCCGCCATCGCCAACCTGAGCCGGGGCTAATGCGCCTCAGAAGGGATGATGTTGCGCATCGCCGCGAAAGCATCCAATGCCTGCTTGCGACTATCGGCCAAGTCAACAATCGGTTGCTTCGGATAGCCGGGTGACGCGGTTCCCCCTTGCCATGGCGCATGCCGCTCCTGCGCGGGACGTGAGGCAAGTTCCGGGATCCACCGCGCGATGTAATCGCCCTCCGGATCAAACCGCTGTGATTGCAGTACGGGATTGAACACTCGGACATACGGCGCGGCATCCACGCCGGTGCCCGCCACCCATTGCCAACCCATCGTGTTGTTGGCGAGGTCCGCATCCACCAGGGTGTCCCAAAACCACGCGGCACCGTGTTGCCAATGTGCGCGCAAGTTCTTGTTGAGGAAGCTGGCCACGATCATGCGCACTCGGTTGTGCATCCATCCAGTCGTCCAAAGTTCACGCATTCCAGCATCGACAATCGGTACGCCGGTGCGCCCTTGTTGCCAAGCATCCAGGAACGTCTCGGGCACATCGGCCCAAGGAAATCCGTCAAAGCGCGGATTGAAATTCTGCTCGGGGGTGTGCGGAAAATGATGCAAGACATGATGGGCGAAATCCCGCCAACCGAGTTGTCGGAGATAGGCGGCACCCGCCTCCGGCAGTCGCTCAATGCTGCGTGCGAGCGCCCACGGCGAGATCTCGCCAAAATGCAGGTGCGGGGATAGGCGCGAGGTCCCGATCTTGTCGGGGAAATCCCGTGATGCCGCATAGTCCGCCAGCGTGGCATCGACGAAGTGCTGCAGCGCCGCCTGGGCGCCCGCTTCACCCGGTGTCCACTGCTTCCAGAAGCCGTGATCCCACGGCAACGCCGGTGCCAATCCCAATGCTTCCACCGATAGCGCATCGTCCAGTGGCGCATGCGCTTGCAGACGATCCGGCGCCGGCATCGGGTCGGGCACACGCAATTGAGCTAATGCCGTGCGCCAGTAAGGGGTAAATACGCGATAGGGATCGCCCTGCTTGCTTTCGACCTGCCACGGCTCGCTCAGCAGGCGGCCATTGAAGCTTTCAACGCGCAACCCGTCCGCACGCAATGATCGTTTGATGCAGGCGTCGCGTTGTTCGATGGCAGGTTCATAACGACGCGTCCAGAACACCGCTTCCGCATCGCACTCAGTGGCTGCGCGTTGCAGCGCCGCCAACGTTGGGCCGCGAAGGATGTTCAGCCGCGAGCCGCGTGCGCGCAATGAGGTATCAAGGGCAAGCAACGAATGATGTCGCCACGCGTTCGATGCAGCACCGGGTGGCCAACCACCCTCCTCCTCCGGCGCATGCACATACACGAAAACCGATGTGTAGCTGCCGCGCAGCGCAGCCTGCAGTGCGGGCTGGTCCGCGAGTCTCAGGTCATTGCGAAACCAGACGAGGGCATTAGGCATGTAGGGTCAACCCATCAAGTCAGTTGGCAGTGGCGCCGCGAGGGTCTTGTATGAAGGCAAGCATGTCCTTCAGGACTGCAGGCACTCGCTTGGGATCATAAAGTCCCGCCAGGGTCGTGATGTGTCCGGCATCCGGCAGGAGGTCCAACGTCGCAGGAACGCCATGCTGGCGCAGGCGCTCGGCGAGTTCGACGCTGTCGGCATATTCGACCACGCGATCACTCTTGCCATGGATCAGCAGGAACGGGGGCTCGTCGCCATCGACGAAATTGACCGCTTGCGCAAGTGGCCATTGCGACTCAGGACCGAATACATCTATCAAGTCACCGGTGACGTTGAAATCATATGGTCCGGACAAGCCGATGACGCCCGCCAATCCAGAAGGCTTCATGCCATGGCGCGCGAGGTAGCGCGGGTCCGTGGCCAATAAAGCTGCGATCTGCGCACCTGCGGAATGCCCTGCAATGAATAGCTTGTTGGGGTCACCACCCCACCTGGCTGCGCCATCTTGGACACGACGTACCGCGCGCGCGGCATCGTCCATGAACGCTGGGAACATGGCTTTCGGATAGGTGCGGTAGTCAACCACGACCGTCAACACGCCGTTTTCAGCCAATCGCTGACCGACGAACTTGTACTGGTCCCGCGATCCGCGTTTCCACGAGCCCCCATAGAAAAATACAATCACCGGCGCGCGCTTTGCGAGCACTGAAGTGGGTCGATAAACATCCATCGACAGCCCAACATCTGGCGCAAACGGCACCGTCAGGCTTGGTGGTGGCAGGCCACGATTGACGAACTGGAAGACCGTTGCCTCGCACCCGGAAAGCCACAGGGCCAGTAGTGATGCCAGCAACAATCTCATCCAATGTGGTGTGCGCAAGCTGATCTCCATCTTTCTATTAGTCGTGGGTTGATACGTATTTGTCCGGTCGTCGGATGCAACGTGAACGGGCTGGATGTTGCCATGCTCGCCTGCATCCACAGGCGTGAAAGGCGCGTATAGACCGTGACCCCACTGCACCGGGACCAACCGATGCCAATGCAAGACACCCAACGTAACTTCGTCAAAGTCGCCGGCCTACTCCCGGTGGCTGCCGCCGTGTTCGCTGGCTCAGCCCACGCCACGGTGACAAACGAAGGCACTGCGTACAGGCTGGACGATGGCAAGGCTGCATACCGTGAAATCCACATGGTTTTCGAGAGTGGAGGCAAGCCGGCAAGGCTGGTGCTTTACCGCTGCGTGGACGGAACGGCATTCGCGCGCAAGATCGTCGTCAAGCGCGAGGGAGCTTTGGATCCGGACTTCGACTTCATCGACGGGCGCACCGGCTATCGTGAAGGCGTGCGAACCACTGACAATGGGCGCGAAGTCTATTGGCAAGCATCCAAGGGCGATGCGGAGAAGCGGAAGATCGTGGATGCGCCCGCCAACGCCGTGATCGATGCAGGATTCGATGCATTGGTGCGCACGCAGTGGCAGCAACTGAGCAGCACAAATGGCATTGATGCCCGCTTCCTCCTGCCCAGTGCGATGCGCTTCCTCAAGGTCAGGATCCAGCGCATCGGCGGGATGCCCGCCACCGGCACAACCCACCTGCGCATGAAGCTGGATTCTTGGTGCGGCTTTGCAGCGCCCGATACGAACCTCGACTACCAGACAGCCGACCGGCACCTGCTGCGCTTCAAGGGCATCGGCAATATACGTGATCGCCGAGGTCGCACCCAGGCTGTGCGGATCGAGTTCCCGGGTGGTCTTCAGCCGCACATGACGAGGGCAGCCGAGATCGATGCCGCACGTCGCATGCCACTCACTGGCCATTGTGGAGATTGATGATGAATGCATCCGACGCCCCTGTTACCCCCACATTTCCGGGAAGTGGTTCAGGATCATCAAGGCGGATCCGGCCGCGCCGGTTGCCGCACTCCGTCCGCGCATGGCATAAGATCCAATCGCAACAGCGCGTCCCCACCCGGGGCGTGCGTTCCAGCATGCGAGGGGAATGGATGACCGCGTCAACACTGCAGGATCGCGATGAACTCGCCACGGACGTCGATAACTGGCTGACCGCGGCAGGACGCGGCGACCAGCGCGCCTTTGATTCGCTTTACCAGGCTACATCGAGCATGTTGCTTGGCATATGCATGCGTGTGCTCGGTGACCGCGGCGAAGCCGAGGATGTGTTGCAGGAGGTCTATGTCACCGTCTGGCGCAAGGCCGTGCAGTTCGATAGCGCCCGCGCTCGCGCCAGCACCTGGATGGGGACGATCGCACGCAATCGTTGCATCGACCGCCTGCGCAGCCAACCATCAGCAGCGATGCGGGCACCCATCGAGCTCCTTGATTTCGCGGAGGATCCCTCACCGAGTCCGGCCGCGCATGCCGAATCCGGCATGGAGCGCGCGCAGCTGGACAATTGCATCGAGCAACTCGAGCCCAAGCGGCAGGTCCTGATTCGCACCGCTTTTTTTGATGGCGCGACGTATGAGGAATTATCCGCACGCTCAGGTTCTCCGCTTGGCTCGGTGAAGAGCTGGATCCGCCGCGGCCTGCTGCAACTTCGCGCGTGCCTTGAATCATGAGCACGCCTATCGATCACATCGAAGACAACCTGCCACCCGGTGATGACGTGCATGCCGGCGAGTACGTACTGGGCGTGTTGGATTCGCAAGCACGCATGCAGGCGCGGTCGCGCATCGCAGCCGACCCGGGTTTTGCCGGCTTGGTCGAACAGTGGGAACGGCGGTTTGCCGCTTGGATGACGCGGGCGGAGCACGTCGCACCTTCATCGCATGTCTGGCCGCGGATTCGGACTGAACTGGGCTGGGCTGCGGTAGCCAGGACCCCAACGGGACTGTGGAACAGCGTCGGATTCTGGCGTGGCGCCACGGCGCTTGCTGCGGCAGCCAGCGTGGCGGTGATCGTCTTCGGCTTGCGCGGGCCGACGCCAACCGCCCTGCCCCCGCAGGTCGTGGTGCAACAACAATCGCCGCCGCAACTGCCGCCCGAACCGGAAGAAGCGGGTGCGCGCCCGGTGACCGTGCTTGCAGCGGACGACGGCAGCACAGGCTGGATCGCATCGGTGGATGTCGGCAAGGGCAAGGTGCACATGGTGCCGGTGCCAAGACCGACGGATACAGGCGGAAAGGTCGACGAGCTGTGGATCATCCCAGCCGGCCAGGCACCCATTTCGCTGGGCTTCGTGTCCAACGAAAAGGCACATAGCATCGATATCCCCGCCGCTGTCCGTGCCGCCTTCGTTGCAGGTTCGACGCTGGCGGTCACCCTGGAATCGCAGCAGGGCATGCCGCATGCCGCGCCAGCCGGTCCGATCGTGGCCAAGGGCGCCATCGTCTCGATCTGATCAAGCGCATCCATGCAAGTGCATCCATGCAAGGCTGGTGACCGTATATACGGCATCACCCTTGCAGGATGCCATCGATGTCGGATTCAAGCGCCAGCCCGCGCACGGCCAATGACGAACGAGTCACTGCAACTGTTGCAGTGACTTCGCCAAGCACTGGCCTGCTGCAGACCGCGCGTCGCTGGTTCGATACGCAAGCGTCTGATGCAACCTCAGATGGTGATCGCGACGACCGCATCGACTGGTTGCGTGCAGCGCCTTTCGTCGCAATGCACCTCGCTTGCCTCGGAGTGTTATGGGTCGGCGTATCGCCGGTCGCGGTGTGGGTGGCGGCTGCGTTATATGCAGTGCGCATGTTCGCACTGACTGGTTTCTATCATCGCTACTTCTCACACAAGACGTTCCGCACCTCACGGGCGGTGCAATTCGTGTTCGCGCTGATTGGTGCCGCCTGCGTGCAGCGCGGCCCGCTGTGGTGGGCTGCGCACCATCGCAACCACCATCGCAATGCGGACACCGCATTGGATCCGCACTCACCAAGCTTGCGCGGATTCCTGTGGAGCCACGCGGGCTGGTTCCTGACACCGCATGCGTTTCGCACCGATTGGTCGCGCATTCCCGACCTTGCGAAGTATCCGGAACTGCGTTGGTTGGATCGGTATGACACCGCCGTGCCGGTGGTCTTGGCCGCGATGCTGTACGGATTCGGTGTGCTGTTGGAATACATCCAGCCGCAGCTGGGCACCACCGGCGGGCAGATGCTGGTGTGGGGGTTCTTCATTTCAACCGTGGTGTTGTTCCACGCCACAGTGACCATCAATTCGTTCGCCCACCGTTTCGGTAAACGCCGATTCGACACCAAGGACGACAGCCGCAACAACGTCTGGCTGGCATTGATCACCTTCGGCGAAGGTTGGCACAACAACCATCATTTCTTTCCCGGCACCGTGCGCCAAGGCTTTCGCTGGTGGGAAGTCGACGTGACCTGGTACGTCTTGCGCGTGATGTCGATGCTGGGACTGGTCAGCGATCTCAAGCCGATCCCGGACTGGGTTGCTGCGAAGGCACGGGGCTGACGTGCGCATCGCGGTCATTGGCTCCGGGATTTCCGGTCTCGCCTCCGCGTGGTTGCTGTCGCGCAAGCATGAGGTCGTGCTGTTCGAAGCCGGTGACTATCTTGGCGGACACACGCATACCCACGACATCGAACTCGATGGCCGGAACTATCAAGTGGATACCGGCTTCATCGTCCACAACCCGGCGAACTATCCGCTGCTGACCCGCATGTTCCATGAGTTGGGCGTGCGTACCCGGCCCACCACGATGAGCTTCGCGGTGCATGGTGATCAAGTGGCAGGACGCGATGCGCTGGAATACAACGCCACCTCGCTGGCCGCCCTTTTTTGCCAGCGCCGCAACCTGCTTTCACCGCGCTTCTGGGGCATGTTGCGTGACCTGCGCCGCTTTTACCGGATTGCCCCGCAATTGCTGGAGACAACCGAGCCTGGTCCGACGCTGGGTGACTACCTTGACGCCAACGGGTTTGGCGCGATGTTTCGCGATCATCACCTGGTGCCGATGGCCTCCGCATTATGGTCATCGCCATCGACTCAGGTGCTGTCGTTTCCTGCGCGTTATATGGTCCAGTTCATGGTCAACCACCACATGTTGCAAGTCACTGGACGCCCGTCCTGGCGAGTCGTGGACGGCGGTTCGAACACATATGTAAAAGCAATGACCGCGCAGTGGAAGGTCGAGACTCGGCTACAGACCGCAGTCACTGGCGTGCATCGCGATGCGGAGGGCGTAAAGCTCACTACCGCCCACGGCAGCGAGCGCTTCGACCACGTCGTACTGGCCTGCCACAGCGACCAGGCCTTGCACCTGCTAGCTGATCCCGACCCCAACGAACGCGACATTCTTGGCGCGATTCCTTATCAAGCCAATGACATCGTCCTGCATACCGACGCAAACCTGCTTCCGCGCAATCGCAAAGCGTGGGCCGCATGGAATGCACATGTACCTGCCAATCCCTCGGAGGCGTGCACCGTCAGCTATTGCATGAACCTGTTGCAGGGCATCGATGCGCCCAAGCCATTGGTTGTGACCCTGAATCGAGGCGACGCGGTGGACCCGGCACATGTGCTTCGCCGCATGACGTATCACCACCCGGTCTATACGCACGCTTCGGTGGCCGCACAGGCACGCAAGCACGAGATCCAGGGCCGTCGCCACACGTGGTTTGCCGGTGCCTACTGGGGTTGGGGTTTCCACGAGGACGGCATGCGCAGCGCCGTTGACGTTGCCCGTGACCTTGGCGTTGCGTGGGAGGTGAATACCTCGGCCTTGCGACGTCCATCGCCTGATGTCGAACTGGAATGTGTGGCGGCATGAGTGACGGCGGCGACCGCATGCGAATCTCGGCTGGCACTGGCCTGGCCAGTGCCGTCTATGAAGGCACGGTGCGCCATCGCCGGCATGTACCGAACGCGCATGCCTTCAGCTACCGCATGGCCCAGTTGTTCGTGGACCTGGATGAGCTCGACACGCTGTTTGACGAACGATGGCTGTGGTCTTCGCACGGCCGCAACCTTGCCGAATTCCGACGTTCGGACTATCTCGGGCCAACCGATGTACCGCTTGCAGAAGCCGTCCGTGATCGTATCCAGGCCAGCACCGGCTTGCGCCCGACTGGCCCGATTCGCCTGCTGACCCATTTGCGTTATGGCGGTTTCGTGTTCAATCCCGTCAGCTTCTACTACTGCTACTCCGCAGATGGGCAGCGGCTGGAGTACGTAGTGGCCGAGATCACCAATACGCCTTGGAAAGAGCGTCACGCTTACGTCTTGCCGATCGTCGACGCCAAGCCGCTCGGACGCGCATGGCACTGGGAGTTTGACAAGGCCTTCCACGTCTCGCCGTTCATGGCGATGCAGCGCGAGTACCACTGGAGCTTCACCGCACCAGCAAACGACCTTCGCGTGCACATGGATGTCTTGCATGACGGCGAACGTGAATTCGATGCCACGATGTCGTTGCAACGCAAGCCACTGGATGGCGCATCCCTGGCCCGCATGCTGTGCCGATATCCGCTGATGACGGCGCAAGTGGTGACCGCCATCCACTGGCAGGCACTGCGCCTGTGGCTCAAACGCACGCCTGTCCATGACCACCCCAAACACCACAGGGCAAATCCATGAACCGAACAGCCGACGCCCTCTCGCTTGCCAACGACCAATACGGGACGCTCGACCGCGTGCTGCGCAACCGCCTGCTCAGCACGATGGCGGCCTTGCGTGGTCGTGGGTTGACAGTTACCGACGCTCTCGGCACGCACGAATTCGCGGGCGATGATGCATCCTCGCCGATCACTATCGATGTGATTGATCCGGGTTTCTATCGCGCCGTGGCGGCCAACGGCAGTGTTGGTGCGGGTGAGTCGTACATGGACGGCCACTGGC
>JBDSGA010000069.1:0-15204 GCA_039919235.1 Thermomonas sp.
ATGAATTCACCCAATGCGGGTGCAAGCGCGTTGGCCAGCGCCTGCGGATTGCCGTTCTGGCGGCCATTGCCCATCATCCCAAAGCGTGAATCGCGACGTGCATAGTCCGCTGCGATTTCACCAGACCCGTCGTTGGAACCGTCGTCCCAGAGCAGGCCTTCCCAATTGGCATGGTCCTGCGCACGCAGGCTGTCCAGCGCGGCCGGCAGGAACCTGGCGGTGTTGAAGATCGGGACAGCAATGCTGATCAGTGGGGTCATGCGTCCCCGGCTGCTTGTTTCGGACGCAGGACATGGCGTGCACGGATGCCGAGGGATAATGCGTACTGGTCCTGCAGGCCACGCCGTTGCAGCGCACGTTGCGCGGCATCGAAACTCGCACGCACTTGCCGCAGGCGGTTGCCATGCGAGATCGAATCAGGACGCACGCGGTAACGATATAGCGGTTTTGCCAGATGCCCGACTTCGAATCGTTCGGACAGGCGAAGGCACAAGTCGTAGTCTGGCGCCACCGGCATGGCGGGATCGCTGCCGCCGATTGCACGATAGGCATCGGCACGGATCAGGCGGAAGTGATGGGTCATGAATTCCATCAGCAACTGATGTGATGAATACGGCTTGAGCGTACGCACGCCGAGCCCCAGTGCGGTACCGTCCTCGTCGATTTCCATGTGTTGCGAATAAGCCATGCCCAGCAGCGGCTGCCCAAGCATGAATTCAAGCATCGAAGACAGCGCATCCCGCTCCAGCATGTCGTCGCTGTCCAGCACCGCCACATAGTCGCCGCGTGCCTCGGCCAGCGCACTGGCCAGTCCAATTCCCACGCCGTTGTTGCGGCCATTGCCGAGGATGCGGAAGCGCGCATCGCGGGATGCATAGTCAGCGGCGATTTCGCCCGACGTGTCGGTGGAACCGTCATTCCATAACAGGCCTTCCCAGTTGACGTGGTCTTGGGCGAGCAGGCTGTCCAGTGCCACCGGCAGGAACCGGGCCGTGTTGTAAATGGGAATTGCAATACTGATCAGGGCAGGCATGCTCGCAGTGTGCCTCAAGCCAAACGCGACAGCCGCATGGCTTGAACCCATCGCCGGCGGCCCCACATCGGGGATTCCCACGGAGGTCGCATGGATCCCAGCCAGAACCCCAACGTATTCCACGCCACGACGGTTGTTTCGGTGCGCCGCGGCGGCCAGGTGGTGATTGCCGGTGACGGTCAGGTCACGCTTGGTCACACGGTGATGAAGTCCAACGCGCGCAAGGTACGCCGGCTTGGCAAGGACGGCCATGTGCTGGCCGGCTTCGCTGGTGCCGCGGCGGACGCATTCACCTTGTTCGAATTGTTCGAAGCCAAGCTCGAGAAACATGGCCAGTTGCAGCGTGCTGCGGTCGAGATGGCCAAGGACTGGCGCACCGAGCGCCGCTTCGGGAAGCTCGAAGCTTTGCTTGCGGTGGCCGATGCCGATACCTCGCTGATCATCAGCGGCACCGGCGACGTGATCGAACCCGAAGACGGGCTGATCGCGATCGGCTCCGGCGGCATGTACGCACTGTCCGCAGCACGCGCCTTGCTGACACATACCGAGCTGGATGCCAGGACCGTCGCCGTCGAAGCGCTCAACATCGCAGGCGACATCTGCATCTACACCAACCGCAACATCGTGGTGGAAGTCCTCTGATGCACAAGATCGAAAACTCATCCGCCAGCATGACCCCGCGCGAGATCGTGCAGGAACTCGACAAGCACATCATCGGCCAGCATGCGGCCAAGCGTGCCGTTGCGATTGCCTTGCGCAACCGCTGGCGGCGCGCGCAATTGCCGGCGGAACTGCGCAATGAAGTGATGCCGAAGAACATCCTGATGATCGGCCCGACCGGCGTCGGCAAGACAGAAATCGCGAGACGACTGGCGACGCTGGCGAACGCGCCGTTCGTGAAGGTCGAGGCCACCCGCTTCACCGAGGTCGGGTACGTCGGCAAGGATGTCGAGCAGATCATTCGCGATCTCGCCGACACCGCGGTCAAACTTTATCGTGAACAGGCCAAGGCGCGCGTGCGCACCAAGGCCGAGGAACGCGCCGAAGACCGTATTCTCGACGCCTTGTTGCCGAAGCGCGATGCCGCGCCTGGCTTCGGTTTCAACCCATCGGCCACGACTACCGTCGACATCGGCGCGGATCCCTCATCGCAGGAGAGCGAGACACGCCGGAAGCTGCGCAAGCAGTTGCGCGCCGGTGAACTGGACGAGCGCGAGATCGAGCTGGACCTGGCGATGAATGTCGGCGTCGACATCATGACCCCGCCGGGCATGGAGGAAATGGGCCAGCAACTGCGGCAGATGTTTTCGCAGGTGTCCGGCAACAAGAGCCACAAGAAGGCGATGACGATCAAGGCTGCGCGCCCGCTGCTGATCGAGGAAGAAGCCGGCAAGCTCGTCAACGAGGACGAAGTGCGCGAGGCCGCGATCGAAGCCTGCGAACAACACGGCATCGTCTTCATCGATGAGATCGACAAAGTCGCAAAGCGCTCTGAAGGGATGGGCGCCGATGTCAGTCGCGAAGGCGTGCAGCGCGACCTGCTGCCGCTGGTCGAGGGCAGCACGGTCAGCACCAAATATGGCGCGGTGCGCACCGACCACATCCTGTTCATTGCGTCCGGCGCGTTCCACATGGCCAAGCCATCCGACCTGATCCCGGAAATGCAGGGTCGCTTCCCGATCCGGGTTGAGCTGTCCGCGCTGGGCAAGGACGAATTCGTGCGCATCCTGACCGAACCCAAGGCCGCATTGACCACGCAATACGTGGAGCTGATGCAGACCGAAGGCGTCACCCTTTCATTCGGCACTGATGCAGTCGAGCGGCTTGCCGAGATCGCCGCCCACGTCAACGAGCGGCAAGAAAATATCGGCGCGCGTCGTCTGCACACCGTGTTGGAACGCCTGCTGGAATCATTGAGTTTCGATGCGCCTGACAAGGGCGGCACGGTCGTGATTGACCGCGCGTATGTCGATGCGCAATTGGGCGAGCTGGCGCAGGATCCGGATTTGAGCCGGTACATCTTGTAAGCACTACGCACTTGCCTTGAGGCTGGTGCAAGTGCACCATGCATCGCAATTGCGATGCATGGAGAGACACATGAAAACCGCCACCTTGCCATCCCTGCGCGTGGAGCCCGCCCTGCGTGATGCGGCCGAAGCGGTGCTGAAGGAAGGCGAGACGCTGTCAGCCTTTGTCGAGGCGTCCGTACGTGAGCAAGTCGAGCTGCGCAAACAGCGTCAAGCCTTCCTCGCGAGGGGCCTTGCATCATTGGAAAAAGCCAGGCAAACCGGTATCTACTACGACGCCGATGAGGTGCTGGCCGAACTTCGCGGGATGCTGGATGAGGCAAAGACGAAGGCCAAAGTGCGCAAGCGAGCATGAGCCATCGCATCCGCTTCACGGAGGAGGCACGCGCGGATATCAAGCGACTGTACGCATTCGCGCTGGATGCCAGCGACGATGATTGGTCCTACGCCGAACGCACAATCGAGACCATCGGCGTCGGCATTGAAATGCTGACGGCGACGCCATTCGTCGGCCGGAAGGCCGCAGCCGAAGTATTGCACCGCGAACTTGTGATCGGCTTCGGCAGTGCCGGGTTCGTGGTGCTGTACGAAGTCGAGGATGGGGAAGTGGTGACCATTATCGCCGTGCGGCACCAGCGTGAGGATGACTATCGCTAGGAACTGGCGGCATCAATCGAACGCGACTACGAATTGCTGATTCGGTACTGTCAAGAATCGGCATTCGCTGCGGCACGAATCATTTCCCAATCGCGTTGCTTGGGCATGACGAAGCGATAATTCTTACCCGCCCGGCGCGCCCAAATTTTGCCGATGCGCCGCTTCTCGGCCTGATCCTTGTCGTCGTACAGATGCGCGCCCTTGTATTCGACGATGAGCATGCGCCCACTTCCCATCCGGACGAGGAAATCCGGATAGAAGCGGTGCTTTGAGGTCGGCAGTGAGAACGCGCCGGGCTTGCGCTCCACGTTGCGAATCCAGTCCTTCACCCCAGCGAGTTCATTGGCGATGAAATTGGCACACTCGAACTCTTCTCCTTGCGATTTGAGGTTGCCGATCTGCGGGAAGAAATGCTTGGGCAAGTTCACGAAACCGTTGTATTGCCAGTCCCACGCGTAGCGTCCAGAGGTGAACACGCATTGCAGGCGATCGTCCGCGCTGAGACACGTTTCGTTCTCGAGCAAGCCGAGGAAGCGCTGCTTGTGTCCAGCGGAACGTGCGGCGTTGATGCGCGTGGCCAGCACGTCGCGCAGGCGCGCCTTGCGGTAGGCCAGTTCGTCGATTTCGAAGCCGCGCGATTCCATCAGGTGCCGCAAGACGCCCGACAACCACGCCGCGATTTCATCGGGGTCTATGTCCGGACCAATCAGGCGTCGCTCCAACCACCAGGCCAAATCCGTCGCGCTGGCCGCTTCGCGCACGCCGACCAGGTTCATTTGCACCTGCAGCCGTTCCAACGAATCAAGCTTGAGTTTGCCGGCGTCGTTCATCCCCAGGCGCTTGCGTTGCAATTCTTCGAATTGGCGTGGAAAGACGGTTTCATCCAACGAGCCTTCCACGTCGACCACTGCCAAGGCGCCTTCCAGTTGGGGCGCATCGTCCAACTCGCCCAGCCAGTCGCCTTGTCTCCACGCCAGCATGGGCAAGGCAAAGGTTTCGCCTTCTTCGGAAGGTGTTCTTTGCGCTGGTCCAGCCGGCGTGAGCAAGCGCGCGAATGCATGCTCCGCTGCCTGCACCGCCGCATCGGAGGGAAGCGCCGCCTTCAATGCCTTCTGCTCTGCAGCGGACCATTCCCCCCGCAAGGTCATGCTTCCGGTTTCTGGTGAGACATCCAGCTTGTTCTCGATGCGCCTGCGCGTGGCGTCCGGCGTTGCGCTGAAGTTCGGCAACTGCACGCGGCCGTCCTCGACTGGAAGTTCGATGCTGACGCTCTGTTGGCTGCGCAGCAGGTCGTCCTCTTCCGGGTCGGGGGTGCGTATCAGGTCCTTGGTGTCCTGTCGCTCGAAGCCGGCATGCACAAGCCCATCCCGCAGCGTAGTCGCCACGGCGAGGATATTGGTCGACACGGCGAAGGCGTAAGCCCGGTTGAGTTCGTCGTGTTGCTTGCGCCGCACGTTTGGCATGCGCAGCACGCGGCCGAGGATCTGCTCCAATGCGGTTTGCGTGCTGCTGCCGCGGAAACTCAGCAGCACATAGGCCTCAGGCCAGTCCCAGCCTTCGCGTAGCTTGTCGGCGGTGATCACGAAACGCAGCTTGGCTGGGTCGGCCTCGTCGAGTTCGTCCACCCCGGTCGCCGATCGCGCGACCTGTTCAGCGGGAATGTTGAAGTCCTCGAGCAAGGCCTGTCGGACCTTGTCGACGGTCATCGCATCCGGGTTGGCTTGTTGCTGGCGTTCGGCTTGCAGCAGCATGATCGGGCGCAATGCCTCGCCGGTGGCGGCCTCCTCCATGTCCGCCGCTGCCTGCAGGTGGTCGAGGCAGGCAATGGCTTCGCGCAGGGCGACCTGCCAGTCGCCGTGCGCCGCCATGTCCACCGGCAGCTTGATCATGTCCTCGCCTTGCAGCGTGGACGCCGAGACCGAATACAGCACGTTGGACGGTTGGTGCATGCGGTCGGGCGTGGCGGTCAGTTCCAGCACCGCGCAGGGATCGAGTCGTGCCAGCGTGTCGAAAGCCAGTGTGGTGCCTTGGTTGTGCGCCTCGTCCACGATCACGAACGGGCGCCTCAGCTTCAGCGCATCCACCAGGGACCAACCAGACTGATCGACACCGCGGAAATGTTCCATCAACGCGCCGTTGGGTTTGTACACGGCAAGGCGACTGGTGTCGTCCTGCTTGAACGCCTGCATGGTCGCGACGATCACCGTGTCCTGGCTGTCCAGCACCGACGGCGGCGTGGACAGGGCCTCGTCGATGTCCAGCATGGCGACATCGCCCAGGAGGGCGCGCATTTCGCGGTGCAGCAATTCGCCCGGCGTGCGCAACGCGCGCAAGGTCTGGGTGCGGATGGGATCGCTTGGCACCAACCACAGGGTCAGGCTGGTACCAGCCGGCAGCAGACTGCGCTTGAAGCGGGCGATGGCATGGCCGCCGATGAGGGTCTTGCCACCGCCGGTTGGAATGCGCAGGCACACCACCGGCACGTCGGCATCGGCCAGCGCGGCCGGGGCGTGGTAGGGGATCTTCAGCTTGAAATGCTGCTGCGTGCAGTGCTCGAAGGCATCACGGCTGGCGTTTCGGCTGTCGGGATTCGTTTCTGCCGCGGCCTTGTAGGCCTGCAGGAAGCCTTCGTAGGCGTCGAGGACTTGCTCCTGATAGACCTTCAGGCTCACGGCTTCACCCGCAAGTCGTAGGGCAGGTGCTTGAAGCGGATGCCGAGCCTGCGCAGGCGTTCCTCGCCCATGGCGCAACGGGCGGCATAGACCACGCGCGGGCCATCATGCGCAGGAAGTTGTTCAAGCAGCGGCGTGGTCAGCGTGTTGCCGCCGTCGATGGAGCGGTCCTTGAGGATGCCGTTATAGAGCAGGTAGACGGCGCGGCCTTCGTGCACGCCGAGCAGCGGGCTGGCGGTGTTGGCCTTGCGCTTGCTGGTGCGGCCCGGTGGCAAGCCCATCCCGGTTTCCATGAACCAGACGAAGTTGGCGAGTTCAGCGAAGCGCACGTCCTTGTCGATGTGCCCGCGCGGGTCGAACAGGTCCTTGCCGAGGGTGCAGAACTGGAAGCCGCCGCCAAGGCCTGCGACGTGCTCGCCCTTGGCGTTGGTATAGCCCTGTGCGACGCGCTTGACGCGTTCGGCGGTCACGTCGCGGGCGATGCCTTCGTCCATCTCGACCAGGATGAAGCAGCGGTTGCCGCCGTCTTCGGCGTTTTGTTTCAGGACTGCGTGGGCAGTGGTGCCGGAGCCGGCGAAGGAGTCTAGGATCAGCGAATCCCTATCCGATCCTATTTCGAGCAACCGCTGAATTAATCGAGCCGGCTTCGGTGTCGCGAAAGGTGAATCTTCGATGATTTCCAGCAAGTCAGAGCGAGCTTCCTGTGTATGGCCGAAGTCCGCATAGGAGAGGAATGAGCGCGGAACAACATCTCCCATCTCGCTCAAAAATTTCTTTAGTCGCGGCATTTTCGCCCTGCCATCCGCGCCCCAATAGATCAATCCTTGAGCCTCATTCAATCCGTGTCGGATCGTGTCGTATTTCCATACCGCTGTCTTTCGTGGCCAAACGACCTCGCCAGTATTCGGGTTGGTTAATGGATGGAATAGGTTCGGCCGCTCGTCAGCGGACTTGTTACACGTGTAGGTAACAGAGTTCCATGGTCCACGCGGATCCCTGTCGGGGTTCTTATAGTTTTCAAGTTGCGCAGACGTTCGTTTCAATTTGTTTGGACGCCACCTCGTCTTGCTCTTTGCGTAGATGACAACGTATTCGTGGTCAGTGCTGAAGTACTTCGCGTCGTTCGCAGGAGAAACCCTTTTTTGCCAGCAAAGAATTGAAACAAAGTTGGCAGCGCCGAACACTTCATCCATCAGCAAACGCAGCGTTGCGACTTCGTTGTCGTCAATAGAAACAAAGATCGCACCATCATTCCGCAGGAACTGCCGCAGCAACACCAATCGCGGATACATCATGCAAAGCCAGCGATCGTGGCGATCCAGCGTCTCGCCTTCCTTGCCAACGACTTCGCCCAGCCAGCGACGGATCTCCGGACTGTTGACGTTGTCGTTGTAGGCCCAACTTTCGTTGCCGGTGTTGTACGGCGGATCGATGTAGATGCATTTCACCTGACCCGCATAACGCGGCAGCAGCGCCTTGAGCGCATGCAGGTTGTCGCCCTGGACGATCAGGTTGCCGCTGTCCGCGTCCCCGCAGGACAGTTCTGGAACAGGTTCCAGTAGTCGATACGGCACGTCCTTGTGGTGCGTCACCACTGCGGATTTGCCGATCCAGTTCAGGACTGGCATCTAGCGAGACCCCGCCCACCGAACCGCCTGCCGACGCCAATTGGCGACGATCGCTGGCAGTTGTTCGAGCAGGGGCTTCGGCATCAACAAAGGAGGCAGGCACGAGGACTTGCCATGAAAGCAAAACTTTCACTTGAATGAAAGCATATCTTTCATATTGAAAGTGTCACTTGCCTACCGTCCTTGGTCATGGACAAGGAAAAGGCAGCATTCGCCGCGCGCTTGCGCAGGGCGCTAGAGGCCAAAGGCATCGAGGCCAGTCCGGTGGTCGTCGAGAAACGCTTCAATTCCCGCTACGAGGGTGCAGCGGTCACCCAGCAGGCTATCTCCGGCTGGCTCAACGGCAAGTCCATTCCCAAGCAGGACAAGCTGCGGGTGCTGGCGGCATTGGTCGGGATGGAACCGCACGAGTTGCAATACGGCGGCAAATCGCGGGTCAGCGAAGGCACGTTGAGCTGGGCCGACGGGATGACCGCACAGGACCGGATGATGGTCGACGCCTTCCTCCATCTGCCTTCCCCGCAGCGCAAGCTGGTGCGCGATCTGGTCGCCATGCTGGCATCAGCCGTGGACGCCAAAGGCTGACCATACGTCTGCCGAGTAGTTGGCCCGGGATCCGTTGTCGCCACCCGGTGCGATAATCCCGCCATGAATACACCCGACCACGATCGCGCCGGCACCACCCACTTCGGCTACCGCGAAGTGCCGACTGCCGAAAAACAGAAGCTCGTCGGCGAGGTGTTTTCCTCGGTGGCGGCGAAGTACGACCTGATGAACGATGCCATGAGCCTGGGCATTCATCGGGTCTGGAAGCGTTACTTCGTTGCGACCTCGCAGGTGCGCAAGGGTGACCGCGTGCTCGATCTCGCGGGCGGCACCGGCGACATCGCAGCGTTGCTCAGGGATCGTGTTGGCGAATCCGGCGAGCTGGTGTTGGGCGACATCAACGGCGAGATGCTGCGTGTCGGCCGCGACCGCATGACCGACCGTGGCAACGTGCGCGGCTTCGACTATGTGCAATGCAATGCCGAGGCGCTGCCATTCCCGGATGCCAGCTTCGACCTGGTCACGATTGCCTTCGGCCTGCGCAATGTCACCGACAAGGACGCAGGCCTGCGCGAGATGTATCGCGTATTGAAAGTCGGCGGGCAAGCCCGCGTGCTGGAGTTTTCCGAGGTCAAGGCTGACTGGTTCAAGCCCATCTACGATTTCCATTCGTTCAAGGTGCTGCCAGCCCTTGGAAAGCTTTTTGCTGGCGACAGCGACAGCTACCAGTACCTGGCCGAATCGATCCGCCAGCATCCGCCGCAAGACACGCTAAAGACAATGATGGAAACCGCCGGCTTCACCCGCTGCGACTACAAGAACCTCAGCGCCGGCATCGTCGCCATCCACACCGGCTACAAGGTCTGACGACGATGAGCGATGGCGGCAAGCCGATGCGCAGTTTCCGCGAGAGCCCATGGCGCTACTCGCAGTTCGTGGTGTTGGGATTGATCGTGGCGGGGCTGGTCAGGTGGCTGAGTCCACTCACCTGGCTCGTGGCGCTGGTGATTGGTACGGTGGTGGGCATCGGCTATCTGTTGCTTGAGAAAAAGCGCGGCGTGATCTAGTCGCGCTGGTTACGGCTGCCAGCCGTAACTGAGTTTGACGAATACATTGCGGGTACTGCCGAACAGGTCGCGGTTGTCGTCGTCCATCAGTGCGCCGTAGGACGCGCCGGCATAGAGCGCAGTGCGGGGGTTGATCTTGTATGAGTACACCAGTTGAGCACCCCAGTTGCGCGCGATTTCGTTGACCGGGGTGACGTATAGCGCCTGGTCGCGTTTGACTTCGCTGCCTTGCAAGGTCATGCGCACGCGTTGACGGGCATCCACTTGCCAACCCAGGCGCAGGTCGGCGATACCGGCCTCGAAGGCGGTCCCGTTATCGCGAGTGAGCCGTTGCTTGCTGACATCCCATTCCAGGTTGACGCCGCGCCCGATGTTGAGGTTGCCGAATTGGCCGACCATCGCGCGTCGACCGGTGCGCGACGCGCGCAAGTCGAGTTGCTGGCCGAAGTTCATGTAAGTGCCCAGCTTCAGTGCCGCAAACGGACGGAAATTTCCGGAAAAATTGAAGTTGTGTTCGCGATACATGGCGCCATCCCAGAAGCGCATGCGCGTCAGCGGGCTGAAACCGAAGAAGCTCGATTTCGGTCCCTGGAAATTCACTCTGAACTCCAGTTCCCGTTCCAGCAATTGCCCATCGAAGCGATGGGTAATGTCCCAGTCGCCGTAAAGGTTGATGCGGTTGATCGATTTGCCGTCGCGGAACCAGACATGGCCGCCGCCAAGCACGGACTTGTCATAGCCGACTTGACCGATGAATCCCAGGTCGGCGCGGAAGCCGGGATCGATATCCATGTGCTGCAAGTCCAGGCTCCAGTTGCGGTTGCTGAAGCTGTAAGCCGCGCGCCAGGCATTGCCGGTGGGGGTCGCGTCGTTGCCCAGTTCGCCGCTGTAGGCATTGACGATGTCGGCTGGATATTCGGAGCTGCTGTGCAGGAACTGCGCGGTCGCGGTGTGCGCGCCCTTCTGCCAGCGCCCATCGACGCCGGCCACGTTGTTTGAATAGTCGTCGCCTTGGCGGAACGTGCCGATCACCCCGATGCTGGTGTGCGCATCAAGGTCATAACGATAGCGGCCGACCGCCACGTTGGCCTTCTGGTCCAGTTGGCTGAAGTCCGAGCCCAGTACGCCTGGCACCAGCACCAATGTGGTGTCATCGCGGGCGACAAACGCACCATAAGCACCCTTACCGGTGCGCCCCGTCACCCGCAGGCCAAAATCCGGATCTGCGATTTGACGCGTGTAGAGCACGTCGAACGGGGTGCTGAAGTAGTCCGCGCCTTCCAGGAAGAACGGACGTTTTTCCGGGAAGAAGAGTGCGAAGCTATCGTTGAAGTTCAGTTGTAGTTGGTCGGTCTCGACTTGCGAGAAATCGGGATTCAACGTGGCATTGATGGTGACTGCTGACGAGGGCGTCCAGCTAACATCTACCCCCGGTTCGATGCTCGTATCGCTGCCTTGCCAGTGCGTACCGGCGGCGGGGCGGGACTGCGAGGCGCCCATGGTCAACGTGGGCACGACCTCAAGATTGCGGCCCTGCTTGACTCCGGCCATGCCATCGTACTTGGCCCAGTCGCACAGGAAGCAATTCGATTCGCGTGGAGCCTTGTGGCTGGTCAGTTGGTGGCGCTTGTCGCGCGGATAGTTGCGGAAGAACGAGATGCCCCAGCGCTGGTCTTGCGCACCGCTGCGGAAGCGCAGGGTGGAGAAGGGAATGCGAATTTCGACGTCGTAGCCGTCCGCGGTCAGCTCGCCAGCGCTGCTCCAGAGCCCATCCCAGCTGGCGTCCTCGTTGCCGGTGGTCGCATCGTTGATCAGGTCGGACTGCACGCCCAGCGGGTTGACGATCAGTTCATAGCCGCGACGCTGGTCGTTGAATGTGTCCATGAACACGCCAACCCAGTCGTCGTCGAAGGCGGCGTCGCGGTCACGCAGGTGAGCGCGGATCGACGCAGGATTGGGATCGAGCGCATGGAACGATACGTAGAGGGCGTCGCTGGTGTAGCCGACGCGTACCGTGGTCTTGACCGGTGCCGGAATGTTGTCGCCGGGTTGGACTTCGTAGGCGATCTCCTGCACCAGAGCGCCTTGCCACGCGGTCTCGTCCAGCTTGCCGTCGATGGTGACCTCGCCCTGGAGTTGCGGAATCCGTCCGCCGGGGATGTAGTCGGCGGGTGGTGTGGCGGCGGGCAGGGTGGCAGCAGACTGCGCGAAGGCGGGAAGGCTACAGGCCAACGCAAGCGCGCAGGCGGTGGACAGGGATGTGCGTCGTATCGAAGGCATGCGTGGGGAATTTGTTCGTGAGGGTTTTGTTCAAGATGCGCAAAATGTCGGAATGGTTGAAGTGCCGCAAGTGCGGATGACCAAGGTCACCCCACCCCCGACGAAAGCAGAAATGCAGCGACGAAAGTGCCACGGCGGTAAACTCGGTGTTTTCCGCACCCAAGGTCCGACTCCCATGCGTCCATTGCTCCTGTGCGTGTCCATCGCCACCGCCCTAGGCTTGGCTGCCGGTGCTTGCAGCCGTACCCCGACGCCTGCCGCTGAAACTGCGACGCAGCCACCGGCGGCGCAGCCAGCGGCACCTGCCAGCGTGATTGACCAGCATTCCTATGCCGAACCCGGCAAGGTGCGCACCACGGATCTGGCGTTGGATCTGGCGGTCGACTTCGACAAGAAGCAAATCAGTGGCACCGCCACCTATTCGCTGGATTGGCTGGACAAGGCGGCGACGCAACTGGTACTGGATACCCGCGACATCAGCGTGCAGAAAGCCGAAGGCCTGCAGGCAGATGGCAAGTGGGCAACGTTGGAATTCGCGCTGGCCGGCAAGGACCCGATCCTCGGCAGCAAGCTGTCCATCAACACCCCGACGCGCCCGGCCAAGGTACGCGTGACCTATGCGACCTCACCCGAAGCTTCCGGCCTGCAATGGCTGGCACCGTCGATGACGGAGAGCAAGAACGGCCCCTTCATGTTCAGCCAGTCGCAGCAGATTCATGCCCGCTCGTGGGTGCCGCTGCAGGACACGCCGCAGATTCGCTTCACCTATACCGCGCATGTCACCGCACCGAAGGATGCGATGGTGCTGATGAGCGCGGACAACGATCCGGCCGCCGTGCGCGATGGCGACTACAGCTTCAAGATGCCGCAGAAGATTCCGTCCTACTTGCTGGCGATTGCAGCAGGCGATCTGGTGTTCAAGCCGCTTGGCAAGCGTAGCGGCGTGTGGGCCGAACCGACCATGGTCGACAAGGCCGCCGCTGAATTCTCCGACACCCCGAAGATGATCGACGCCGCCGAAGCGTTGTATGGCCCATACCGATGGGGCCGTTACGACTTGCTGGTGTTGCCGCCGTCGTTCCCGTATGGCGGCATGGAAAACCCGCGGCTGACCTTCGCCACCCCGACCGTGATCGTCGGCGACAAATCGCTGGTGTCGCTGGTCGCGCATGAACTGGCGCACAGCTGGTCGGGCAACCTGGTGACGTTCGCCACCGACAACGATGCCTGGCTCAACGAAGGCACCACCACCTACGTGCAAAGCCGCATCACCGAGGCGCTGTACGGCTTGCCGCTGGCCGAGATGGAAGAAGTCATCGACCGCAACGAGCTCAAGGAGGAATACAAGACGCTGGATCCGAAGCTGCAGATCCTGTCGCTGAAGCCCGGCGACCTGGCAAATCCTGACGATTCCTCCAGCGCGACGGTCTATGCCAAGGGTGCGTGGTTCCTGCAGTTCCTTGAAAAGCGCTTCGGCCGCGCGGTGTTCGATCCCTACCTGAAGGGTTACTTCGATCATTTCGCATTCCAGAGCATCACCACCCAGCAGTTCGCCGATTACCTGAAAGCCAACCTGCTGGACAAGCACCCGGGCATCGTCAGCGATGCCGAAGTCAATGCATGGCTGCATGAGCCAGGCATCCCCAGCGGCGCGCCGCAAGTGGAGTCGGCCAAGTTCAGCACGGTCAGCGCCGCTCGCATCGCGTGGCAGGGCAGTGGCACCCTGCCGACGTCCGAGATCACCAAGGACTGGACCACGCAGGAATGGGTGCATTTCCTGGAAGGCATGCCGGAAAGTTTGAAACCCTCGCAGTTGGCACAACTTGACGCGGCTTATCACTTCACTGGAACGCCCAACGGTGAGATCGCAATGCGCTGGTATCCGCTGGCCGAGCGCAGCGGCTATGTCGCCGCGCGTCCGGAGATGGGCAAGTTCCTGGAGCGCGTGGGCCGTCGCAAGTTGATCATACCGACGTATAAAGCACTGATCGGGACCAACGACGGGCTCGCGTTCGCCAAGGATGTGTTTGCCAAGGCGAAGCCGGGTTATCACCCGATCACCACCGGTTCGGTGGAGGCCCTGATTGCCGGCGCCACGCCGGTCGAGCGCGCGCCGCTTCCCGAATCCGAAATCGTGAAGCCGGCCGAGCCCGCGCCGATGCCGTCGAAGACGCGCGATCCGGCCGATCCGACCGCGCCAGCGCCCAAGCGCTGACCGCGAGGCGCCGGTGAGTCAACGCCGGATGTCGCTCGGATTCATCATCGCTGCAGTCGTCATGATCGCCGCGCTTGCGGTGGCAGGCGTGGTTGCCAACGATCCGTACGTGCTGGTGCGCGCCGAGTTCATGCGCGAGCGCCTATCGGCCGGGCTGGATGTCGCAGAGGTCAACGCTGCGGGTCATCGCTGGGCGGTTGCGCATGCCGATGACGCGCCGGCGAATGCTCCGACGGTGGTCATGATCCACGGCTTCACCGGCAGCAAGGAAAACTGGTATCCGCTTGCCGCGCGGCTGCGTGGCAAGTATCGGCTGCTGATTCCCGACCTGCCCGGTTGGGGCCAGAGCGAACGCAAGCCGGGTGGCAACTATGGGTTCAGTGCGCAGGCGCGACGCGTGGCCGATTTCATCGAGGCGGAATCGCCCGGCAAGCCCGTCGTGTTGCTTGGGCATTCGATGGGTGGCGGCATTGCGGCGCTGGTCGCTGCGCGTTATCCCGGCCTGGTGGCCAAGGTCGGCTTGCTGGATGCGGCCGGCGTGCGCTTCAGGGACAACCAGTTCGGGCTTGACGTGATGGCAGGCAAGAATCCGTTCGCAGTGACCGATGCCGCATCACTACAGCGCTACGTCGATATCGTGTTCCATCGGCGGCAGGCGAAGCCGTGGATCCCATGGCCTGCCTCCCGCGGCCTGATCGCCATGCGCAAGCGCGACGCTGCCTTCGAACAATCCGTGCTCGACCAGATCGGGCGCGGGCCGGAACAATTCGCACCGGGTGAGGAAGCCGCCAACATCCAGCAACCGGCCTTGTTGCTGTGGGGCCGGCAGGATGCGGTGATCGATCCCAGCGCGATGGCCCTGTTCGCGGCGAAGATGCCGCAGGCCCGACAAGTGCTGGTCGATAACGCCGGCCACATGTCGTTGATGGAGCAACCCACGGTGGTGGCCGGCGCCGTGGTTCAATTGATCGACACTGCGCCATCAATATCGAGTCATTGAAACCCACACCGGAATCGTCATCGAAGCCAATGAACGAACCCACGAATCGAAAGTCTGTTGAGGGCCATGGCGTGCACGC
>JBDSGA010000070.1:0-3709 GCA_039919235.1 Thermomonas sp.
GCCGTGCTCAAGAAGACTCCGGAAACCCGACAGGTCGCGTTGTTCTCGGCCACCATGCCCTCGCAGATCAAGCGCATTGCCCAGACTTACTTGAAGAACCCGGTGGAGATCGCGATCAAGTCGTCGACCGCGACCGCCGAGAACATCCGCCAGCGCTTCTGGATGGTCAGCGGCATCAACAAACTCGATGCGTTGACCCGCATCCTGGAAGCCGAAGCGTTCGAGGCGATGATCGTATTCGCGCGCACCAAACTGGGCACCGACGAACTGGCTGAAAAGCTCGCTGCGCGCGGATTTCGCGCCGCCGCGATCAATGGCGACGTCGACCAGAAGATGCGCGAGCGCACCATCCAGCGTCTGAAGGACGGCCAGATCGATATTCTGGTCGCGACCGACGTGGCGGCGCGCGGACTGGACGTGGACCGCATCAGCCATGTGCTCAATTACGACATCCCGTACGACACCGAAAGCTACGTGCACCGCATCGGCCGCACCGGCCGCGCGGGTCGCAAGGGCGAGGCGATCCTGTTCGTGGCACCACGCGAACGCGGCATGCTAGGCGCAATCGAACGCGCCACCCGCCAGAAAATCGAGCAGATGAACCTGCCCAGCGTGGACGCGGTCAACGAGAACCGCGTGGCCAAGTTCCTCGGCAAGATCGACACCGCGCTGGCCAGCGATGACTTGTCCACCTTCCGCGACCTGGTGGAACGCTACGAGCGTGAGAAGAACGTGCCGGCGGTCGAGATTGCTGCTGCGCTGGCCAAACTGCTGCAGGGCAAGACCCCGCTGTTGCTGGCCCAGCCGGTGCGGCCGGAACGCGCGTTCGAACCACGGGAAGCGCGCGATGCGCGGCCCGTCAGGGATCATGGAACGGGCGAGCATGGTGAGCGTCCGCGACGTGACTTCGCCGAACGCGCTCCACGCGAACAGGGCTCCAGGGAACGCGGTGCGCCGGAAACGGGCATGCAGACGTACCGCATTGACGTCGGCCACCAGCATGGCGTGCAGCCGGGCAATATCGTCGGCGCAATTGCCAACGAAGCCGACCTCGAAGCACGTTTCATCGGCCGCATTGATATTCGCGACGACTTCACCTTGGTCGACTTGCCAGACGGCATGCCGGACGACCTGATGGAACATATGCAGAGCGTACGCATCGCGAGCAGGCCGATACGCCTGCGGGTTGCCGAGGCCGCCGACATCGACGCGCCATCGCGCAAGCGCAGCTTCAGTCCGCCGCGTGGTGACCGCCCCGGCGGTCCGCGCAAGCCAGCTGGATTCAGCAAGCCAAGTGGCTTCAAGCCGCGCCCACCCCGCTGATTCGCAGCCCGGCGGGTGGCAAGCCAATTTGACGCCATCGTCGTTGGTGCCGGCGCAACCGGTCTGATGTGTGCACTCACCGCTGGCCATCGTGGCCGGCGGGTGTTGGTGCTTGACCACGCCAACAAAGTCGGCAAGAAAATCTTGATGTCCGGAGGCGGGCGCTGCAATTTCACCAATACCGGCACCACGCCCGCCAACTTTCTGTCGAACAACCCGCACTTCTGCAAATCGGCGCTGGCGCGCTACACGCCTTGGCAGTTCATCGAATTGGTCGAGCGCCACGGGATTGCGTACCACGAGAAAGAACTTGGGCAATTGTTCTGCGACGAGTCGTCGAAACTCATCGTCAAACTGTTGTTGGACGAGTGCGCCTCGGCGAGTGTCGAGGTACGCACGCATTGCAGCATCGAACGCGTCGCACAGCAGGATGCTGGCGGGTTCCGACTCCAGACCTCACAAGGTAGCTTCACTACGGACGTCTTGGTTGTTGCCAGCGGCGGTCTGTCGATCCCGAGCATGGGGGCCAGCGGTTTTGGTTACATGCTTGCCAAGCAGTTCGGTCACGAAGTCCTGCCCACCCGCGCCGGCTTGGTGCCGCTGACGGTGACCGGCAAGCACGCCGAACGTCTGCAGGATCTGGCCGGCGTGTCATTGCCAGTGGAAGCACGTTGCAACGAGACCAGCTTTCGCAATTTCATGCTGGTCACCCATCGCGGCATCAGTGGGCCTTCGATCCTGCAGATCAGCTCCTATTGGCAACCCGGCGATGATCTGAGGCTGGATCTTTTGCCTGGTCGCGATGCACATGCCTTGCTGCAGGATTGGCAGCGCGAGCGACGGGATGCGGAACTGAAAACCCTGCTGGGAGAGGTCTTGCCCAAACGTTTCGCCCAGCGGCTGTGCGAGCACTGGTTCACCAACAAACCGCTCCGCCAATACGACGCGCCCGAAGTTCGCGAGATCGCCAACCTGCTGACGTCATGGCCGCTGGTCGCCAGCGGCACCGAGGGCTACCGCACCGCGGAAGTCACCTTGGGCGGCGTGGATACCGATGGCCTGTCATCGACCACAATGATGTCGCGATATGTGCCGGGCCTGTACTTCATCGGAGAAGTGGTCGATGTCACCGGCTGGCTGGGCGGCTACAATTTCCAGTGGGCGTGGGCGTCTGGACACGCCGCAGGCTCTGCCCTGTAGCGGCCCGAGACCCCAGGAATCTGCATAGCGGCGAGAGCGTCGGGTGTTTGCGCAGCGGCATTTCGAGCCGCGTAGCGAACACGCGTCGCTAGGCGCCGCGATCCCACGCAATACGTTTGCGACAACCCACGATAATTGAAGCGTCAAAAAAGCTTCGGCAGCCCGAGATAAGGCGCGAGGAACCAATACGCCACACCCAGCACAGCCAACCACACCGCCAGCTTGAACGCAGCGCCGACCACTTTTATCGCCAGCCAGATGCCGAGGATGATCGCGATGATGGCAAGCCAGCTCATGCGCGACGTCCGCTGCGCAAGATCATGAGGTCAAGCAGCGACATCGTGATCCACCAGTGGTTGCAATGCAGGATCCAGCGCGAGGCGTTCGTCGAACACGAAACAACGACCGTCATACCCGAAGCCGCCGACCTGCCCGAAATAACCGAGGATGCCGCCGTCCAGCTGCAGCACGTTATCCATGCCGACGTCGTGCATCCATAGCGCCGCCTTTTCGCAACGAATGCCACCGGTGCAAAAACTTACCACCGTCGCATCACGGAGCACTTCACGATACGGCGTGAGCGCGGCTGGCAGTTCGGTGAAATTCTCGATGGGCAGCGTCAACGCGCCCGTAAAACTGCCGAACCCGATTTCCTCGCGGTTGCGGGTGTCCAGCAACACCAGTGACTTGCCGGCATCGTCATGACCCTGTTCAATCCAGCGTGCCAAGGTTTTCGGATCTACCGACGGCGCACGCTTGCGCCTCAATGGCACTGCCTCTTCATGGCGGAACGCGATGATTTCCTGCTTGCACTTCACCTTCAGCCGCGCGAATGGCACCGCCTGGCTCCAGCTTTCCTTGATCGTGATGCCCGCAAATCGCGGGTCTTCCAGGAGCCACGCCAGGAATCCCCGCAACGGCGCCTCAGCGCCGGCCAGAAACAGGTTGATGCCTTCCGGCGCCACCAGCACGCTGCCGCGCAATGACGCTGCTTCGGCCCACCCGTTAACCCGAAATGCCAGAGCATCGGCATCGTCAATGGCGACGAACCTATAGGCAGCGATATTCAGGATCATGCGGCGCCCAGGCTTCGCAACAGCACGCTGCAGCACGTCACCGCACCTTCGGCCTTCTGCAGCTCGGAGACATCCACCGTGATGACGTTGATGCCTTCCGCCCGCAATCG
>JBDSGA010000071.1:0-6988 GCA_039919235.1 Thermomonas sp.
CGTGCGCAAGATCTCGCATGGCTTCGGCGTCGAGCGCGTGTTCCAGACCCACAGTGCCCTGATCGACTCGGTCACCGTGAAGCGTCGTGGCGACGTTCGCGCTGCCAAGTTGTATTACCTGCGTGGCTTGCAAGGCAAGAAGGCGCGCATCAAGGAAGACTTGGCTGGCAATGCCAAGGCCAAGGCCCTTGCGATCGCTGCAGCTGCGGCTGCTGCCTCCGAGACGGCTGCCGCTGCCGAGTAAGGTCAGCACAGGCTCCAAGCATAACGGCCACCTTCGGGTGGCCGTTTGCGTTTCTGCCAAGATATTTCTATGCAACCTGATATTGATAGTTCAATGCCCAGCGTGCGCCTCGACCTTTGGCTGTGGGCGGCACGTTTCTTCAAGACGCGCGCGCTTGCGAAGCACGCCATCGAAACCGGCAAGGTCGATGTCGGTGGTCAGCGCGCGAAACCATCGCGCGGTGTTCGCGTTGGTGATGCGCTGGTCATCGCGCGTGGCGAAGAACGATTCGAAGTTGAAGTGATTGCGCTCAGCAATGCGCGTGGACCAGCGAGCATCGCGCAAGGGCTTTATCGCGAATCAGAAGCGTCGCGTTTGGCGCGGGAGCAGGCGCGCGCATTGCGCGCCGCGCAGCGCGCTGGTTTCCGCGCGCCGGAAACAAAACCGGACAAACGTGCGCGGCGGTTGATCCACGCGCTGGGTGACCTTGACGCACTGTGATCCGCATGCCGCGCCAGAGGACTAAAACGACAACGGCCGCCTGTGCGGCCGTTGTCGGTCGTGCAGCAACGTTACCGTCGCTTAGCCGCGCCCGCCCAGCATGCCCGTGCCCACCTTGAGCAAATCGCCTATGCCAACTTTGCCATCGCCATCCTGGTCTAGCACCGAACCAAGTAGGCCGCCGCCAATCCCACCTTGCTGCTGCACTTGCTGGCGTTCCTGACCCAGGATATTGCCAAGTGCTTGCGGTGAACCTTGCTGTTGGCCGCCACCGAACATGCGCTTGGCAAGATAGGCCATCACGATAGGCGCGAGGATCTTCATCAACATCTGCGCCTTGCCGCTTCCGAGGCCGGTGACTTGGCCAAGGCCAGTCTCAGCGGTTTGTTGCTGGCCACCGAAGATATGGCCGAGTTGGCCCAAACCATCAGTTTGCCGGCTCTGCTGTCCACCCAGCACCGCGCCGAGGATGTCGGCGATGCCACCACCAGACGCATGGTCCTTTCCAAGCGCACCGAATAACGATTGCGCACCCTGCGGCTGGCTTGCGTTATGGCCCATCGCGCCAAGGATCATCGGCAAAGCCGCCGCAACCGCACCAGCGGTTTGCGCTTGGCCGCTGCCCAGTTGCTGGCTGATCTGTTGCAGTGCCGGGCCGGAAAGCTGGGCGAAGATGTCGTCGGTCATGCTCATGGTGTGGTCTGCCGAAACGAAGGGGTGAGATAGCGTAGTCATACCCATGTGAGTGCGACGCATCCTGCCGCTGCAGTTATTCCTCGCCCAGGCTATTAGGCGAGGTGGTCCCGTCAAGCCAGCCAAGCTTGCGCAACGAAGCGGCTACACCTGCACCGTACGCCGGGTCGGCCTTGCTGCAATTGTCGACATGACGCTGCTTGATGAAGTGCGGCGCGTCGCCCATGCCGCGGGCGGTGTTGTCGAACAACACCTGCTGTTGCGCCGGTGCCATCAACCGGAACAAGTCACCCGGCTGCTTGTAGTAATCGGCATCGTCCTCGCGGAAATCCCAATGATCTGCGTTGCCGCTGATCTTCAACGGCGGTTCGCGGAACTGCGGTTGCTGCTGCCATTGGTGGAAGCTGTTGGGCTCGTAGTGGGGCAGGCTGCCGTAATTTCCATCCACTCGGCCGATGCCGTCACGGTGGTTGCTCTGCACCGGGCAGCGCGCCGCATTGACCGGGATCTGCTGGTAGTTGGTACCCAAGCGGTAACGCTGCGCATCGGCGTAGTTGACCAGGCGTGCCTGCAGCATTCGGTCGGGCGAGACGCTGATGCCGGGCACCAGATTGCTGGGTGCGAACGCGCTTTGTTCGACATCGGCGAAGAAGTTGGCGGGGTTGCGATTGAGCTCGAACTCGCCTACTTCGATCAGTGGATAGTCCCCATGCGGCCACACTTTCGTGAGGTCGAACGGATGGTAAGGCGACGTGTCCGCAGCTGCCTCCGGCATCACCTGCACGTACATCGTCCACTTCGGGAAGTCGCCGCGCTCGATGGCATCGAACAGGTCGCGCTGATGGCTTTCGCGATCATGGCCAATGATCGCGGCAGATTCGGCATCGGTCAGGTTCTTGATGCCTTGCTGGGTCCTGAAATGGAACTTCACCCAGAAGCGTTCGCCCGCGTCGTTCCAGAAACTGTAGGTGTGCGAGCCGAAGCCGTGCATATGCCGGTAACTGGCGGGGATGCCGCGATCACTCATCACCACGGTGACCTGGTGCAGCGCTTCCGGCAGCAGCGTCCAGTAATCCCAGTTGTAAGTGGCGCTGCGCAGGTTGGTGTGCGGGCAGCGCTTCACTGCCTTGTTGAGGTCGGGGAACTTGAGCGGGTCACGAATGAAGAACACCGGTGTGTTGTTGCCCACCATGTCCCAGTTGCCTTCGTCGGTATAGAACTTCAACGCGAAGCCGCGAATGTCGCGCTCGGCATCCGCCGCGCCGCGTTCGCCAGCCACGGTGGTGAAGCGGGCGAACATCTCGGTTTTCTTGCCAACCGCACTGAAGATGCTCGCGCGGGTGTACTTCGAGATGTCGTGGGTGACGGTGAACGTACCGAACGCACCCGAACCCTTCGCATGCATGCGCCGCTCCGGGATCACTTCGCGCACGAAGTTGGCCAACTTCTCGTTGAGCCAAACGTCCTGGGTCAGCAGCGGCCCGCGCGGCCCGGCGGTCAAGCTGTTCTGGTTGTCGGCAACCGGGGCACCAAAATCGGTGGTGAGATGGGTCGGCTTGAGCGTGTCGGTCGGGTTGCTCATGGCGCGGGCTCCGGGTGTGGACAATGACCTCACTCTAGGAGCTTTGAGCGATTCCAGGAAATCGAATGATGTGATGGCGCGGATTGGTTTTCGCTATCGATGCCTCAGATGTCCGCGACCATTGCGACATTCTGGGCATCAGGTCCCAGATGGTCCGTCAATCCGCCTGCTCCAATCCTCGACCTCGCACTGTTGCAGGCGGCGTTCGACCAGCTTGCGCCATGACGGCACCAGCGGCAGCTGCAAGGCAGGTTGCAGCGACGCAGGGTCGAGTATGCGTTCGAACAGGAGTGCGTTGAGGCGGCGCAGCGTCCAATCTGGATGTGGGCGGGCGTGCAACGCGAGCAAGTCTCCGGCCGTGGCGACGCCCGCCTGCAATACGCGGTAATACCAGCCGCTGCGCCCTGTTGCCTGCACGCGGCGTGCCATGTCCGGCACATCGAAGCGATCGTTGAGCTTCCAGCAGGGCTGCCGGCCCTGGCTGACTTCCAGCAATGCATCGCCCAGCGCGAAGCGGTCGCCGAGGCACACGTTGCTTTCGTCCAGTCCGTGCGTGCTGATGTTCTCGCCGAACGCGCCGGCAGCCTGCAGCAGCGGCAATGGACCGAGGTCTTCCCGCCACAGTGCGTAATGCTCGAATGCGTAGTGGTGCACGGCCTTGTCTGGACCGCCGTGTACGCGCGTATCACCTTGTTCATCGCCAGCCATCCCGAGCTCGCCGATGTGCACACTGCCGATGCACACATGCTTGTCGATCCCGCTGAAACTGCCCGGCCGTATATAGGGCTTCGCGCGACCGATCAGCAGCGCATCCACGCGTACCGTGGGCGTGGCCATCATCCCAATGCCTTCAATCGATACAGCGCCTCCAGCGCCTGTTTCGGGGTGAGGTCGTCCGGATCAAGCGCGGCAAGCGCATCCAGCGCTGCGGAGTTCGGCGCGAACAAGCCGATCTGTTGCGGTGTGTCCATCGCCTGCGCGGTCATCGGCGTGGAAGGCGCGTCGCGGTTGTGGCGTTCCAGTTCGGCCAAGCGTGCGCGCGCCTGCCGCACCACTGCCTGTGGCAATCCCGCCAGCGCGGCGACTTGCAAACCGAAGCTGCGATCCGCTGGCCCATCCTTCACCGCATGCATGAACACCAATGATTCATTGCCTCCGGCATCGCGATGCTCGACCGCATCCAGATGCACGTTGGCGATGCCGCTACCGGGTTCGGCCAATGTAGTGAGTTCGAAATAGTGAGTGGCGAACAGGGTGTGGCTGCGATTCACCGACGCAAGGTGGCGTGCGCAGGCATCGGCTAACGCAAGGCCGTCGTAGGTTGAGGTGCCGCGGCCGATTTCATCCATCAGCACCAACGATTGCTCGGTGGCGTGGTGCAGGATGTAACTGGTTTCGCTCATCTCGACCATGAAGGTCGATTGCCCGCGGGCGAGGTCGTCGCCCGCACCGATGCGGGTCAGGATGCGGTCGATCGGGCCGATCACCGCACGTGCGGCGGGCACGAAACTGCCGATGTGCGCCAACAGCACGATCAACGCGTTCTGCCGCATGTAGGTGCTCTTGCCACCCATATTGGGGCCGGTGACCACGTACATGCGTACGCGGTCATCGAAGACTAGGTCGTTCGGCTCGAACGGTGCGTCGCGCAATGCCTCCACTACCGGATGGCGGCCGCGTTCGATCAGGATGCCAGGATCGTCGACCAATTTCGGTGCGTTCCAGTCCAGCGTTTGTGCGCGTTCGGCAAACGCCGCCAGTACATCCAGTTCGCTCAATGCCGCCGCGCATTGGCGCAGCGGCTCGATGGTTTCATTCAATGCATCCAGCAGCGTTTCGTACAACACTTTCTCGCGCGACAGCGCGCGTTCGCGGGCGGACAGCACCTTGTCCTCGAAACCTTTCAGTTCCTCGGTAATGTAGCGCTCGGCGCCGGTCAGGGTTTGCCGGCGGGTGTAGTGCACCGGCGCCTTGATGCTCTGGCTCTTGCTGATCTCCAGGAAATACCCATGCACGCGGTTGTAGCCCACCTTCAGGGTGGCGATGCCAGTGGCGGCGCGTTCGCGTGCTTCCAGGTCGACCAGGAACTGGTCCGCGTTACCTGATAACTGGCGCAGTTCATCGAGCTCGGCGTCATGACCCCTGGCGATGACGCCGCCGTCGCGCGCAACCACCGGCGGTTGCTCGACCACCGCGTTGCGCAGCAGGCGCGCACTATCAGCGTGTTCGCCCAGTTCCGCGCACAAGGTTTGCAGGCGCGGTGAATCCAGCGGCAACAGAATGTCGCGCAACGCCGGCAGCAAGGCGAGCCCATCGCGCAAGGTCGACAGGTCGCGCGGACGTGCGCTGCGCAGGGCGATCCGCGAGAGGATGCGTTCTAGGTCGCCCAGTGCGCGGAACTCAGCACGCAGCGCCTCGTCTGCGCGCGAATCGATCAGTGCCTGCACCGCATGGTGGCGCTCGCCTAGAACGCGCCGGTCGCGCAATGGCCGATGCAACCATCGCCGCAGCAGGCGGCCACCCATCGGGGTGATGGTCGCGTCCAGCACGCCCAGCAGTGTCGCTTTGCTATCACCATCAATGCGCGTATCGAGTTCCAGGTGGCGGCGCGTTGCCGCATTCATCGCAATAGCTTCGCTGGAGTGCTCCAGTGCGATTGAGCGCAGGTGTGGCAAGCGCTGTTTCTGGGTTTCCTCCACGTAACCGAGCAAAGCAGCTGCAGCCGCAATGGCGCGCGGGTGAGCTTCGATGCCGAATGCGCCCAGGTCATGCACGCTGAAAAATTGCAGCAAGTGGCGTCGGCCGCTGTCGGTATCGAACAGCCAAGGCGCGCGGCGGCGCAGGCCACGTGTTTCCAGCACGGCCGGCGGCCAACCGTCCTCATCGGCGATCAGCACCTCAGCTGGTTGCAGCCGTGCGAGTTCGGCTTCTAGCGCGTCATCGGTATCGACTTCATTGGCGCGAAGGCGACCACTGGCCAGGTCGGCCCACGCCAATCCATAGCCTTGTTTGTTGCGGCTGATCGCGAGCAGCAGGGTGTCGCGGCGTTCATCTAGCAATGCTTCGTCGGTCACCGTGCCAGGCGTGACGATGCGCACGACCTTGCGCTCCACTAGGCCCTTGCTGGCGGCGGGATCGCCGATTTGTTCGCAGATCGCGACAGATTCGCCCAGCGCGACCAAGCGGGCCAGATAGCCTTCGGCGGCGTGCTGCGGTACGCCTGCCATCGGTATTGGTGTTCCTGCCGAATTGCCACGCTGGGTCAGGGTGATGTCGAGCAGCTTCGCGGCCTTGCGCGCATCGTCGTAGAACAACTCATAGAAGTCACCCATGCGGAAAAAGAGCAACACCTCCGGGTGCTCCGCCTTGGCGGCGAAGAACTGGCGCATTAACGGGGTGTGCTGCTCGTTGGACATCGGGGCCGAGTCTTCTGCAGGGGTCATCTAGTGTGCCCGATCCGGCGGCCCAGGCCAGGTCAGGCACGTTGCATACGCAGGCGTGCGGTTGTGTGGTAGCGTCCCTTCAACGCAGCAAGAAAGCTGCGCTCGCGACGCCAACCCCCACGTGGCACGCGCCAAGCAAACGACGACCGCCGCCGTGCGACGGTCTCGTCTTATCGGGCGTTCATTCCCAGGGGGAAACATGCAAGCCAAGCACCCGCAACTCAAGCCACTCGCCATTGCCCTGATGGCCGCCATGGTGTCCATGACCGCAATGCCTGCCTTTGCACAGGACAGCATCGACAAGGATAAAGAAGCCAAGACCCTGGACACGATCGTGGTCACCGCGCAGAAGCGCGAAGAGGCCTTGCAGGACGTGCCGATCACGATCAACGTCTTGTCGCAGGAAGCACTGCAAGACGCTGGCGTGCGGGATATCAAGGATCTGCAGGTACTCGTGCCGGGCCTGACGGTCACAAGTACCCAGAGCGAGGCGATCACAACCGCGCGTATTCGAGGCATCGGTACTGTAGGTGACAATGTCGGCCT
>JBDSGA010000072.1:0-7731 GCA_039919235.1 Thermomonas sp.
GTTGCGGTGCAAACGGGAGAAACCAACGACGACCATGCGACGCGCGCATGCACGACGTCGCCCGATGCCCGCCGCATCGCAACCAGTCAACTCCAAGGCCGGTCTCCGGGCTCGCAAGCGGAACGCATTGCCGATCAAGGCAGGTCGTTCCCGCCTGGCGCCTTCCCATGCCGCACCATGACGATGCATTGCACAGTGGCCGATGCCAGACTTGTCTCGCTTACCGTTGCGGGGGCAGCGCCGGAATGGCCTTGCACATGAAGTGCAGAAGTTCACCGGCTTCCCGTTTCAATCCATTGGCGATAGCCGCCGGATCACCTTGAAGCGCGCGCAGTGTAGCCGGGGAAATGGGGTCAGAGTGAATTTCCTGCCCGTGAGATTCGGTCATTACTAAATGTTGATCAGGAAACTTCACTCTGACCCCATTTCCGGACCACTCAGTCTGCAGAAGATCCGCCGCCGCGCTCATCGTCGAACAGCGCCATTTCCGGCATCGAACTGTCGTCAACAATAGTGGTGGTGACTGGCGCCGCGGCAGGGCGGCCACGTGGTGGTGGCAACAAGGCGATAGCAGCTTCCGCATCGGCCACCAATTTGGTGCGACGCACATCCGGGATTTCCTGCCAATGACAATCCAGGATCGCGCCTTCGAGCGCATACAGCAGGTTGAGGCTGGGCTTGAAGCCGGCGCGCCGGACCTTCATGAAGGCCTCGACGGTCCCGATCGCGGCGATCTCGTCGAGGGAGCGAAGCCCGACTTGGCGCAGCCAGGCTGCGGACTTCGGACCGATGTTGCGCATCTTTTGCGTGCTTGCCGCCACTACAACGACTCCAGGTATGCCTTCGCGATATTCTCGAGGCCTTCTTGGTCTTCAACGGAAAAACGGGCGCGAAGCGGACTATCGATGTCGAATACCCCGATCAGTTCGCCATTGGCGCCTACCAACGGCACCACGAGTTCCGACTTCGAAGCCGAGTCGCAGGCGATATGCCCCGGGAAGGCATCAACGTCTTCCACTCGTTGAGTCTCGCGCGTCGTGGCTGCTGCGCCACACACGCCCTTGGCCAGCGGAATGCGCACGCATGCCGGTTGACCCTGGAAGGGGCCAACCACCAACTCGGTGCCGTCGAAGAAATAAAAGCCGACCCAGTTGAGGTCCGGTAGGGCGTGGTAAACCAGCGACGATAAATTGGCGGCATTCGCGATGCGGTCGCGTTCGCCATGCAGCAATCCGCGGGTTTGATCCAGTAGCTGGGAATAACGCTCCGGCACGCTGCCGGTCAGTGCAATGGTCGAGAAGCTCATGGGATCGAGTTTAGCAGCCGATCGTATGATGCCTGCCGGATCTCGCATTGCTCCAAGGTCCTTGTGCCAGTCCAGTCTTCGCCGAGGCAATTGCATATGTTTTCGATCTACATCACCGGCACCGACACCGGCATCGGCAAGACGCTTGCCAGCACAGCATTGCTGCACGCCTTGCGCGTGCATGGCCTGCGCGCAGCCGGCATGAAGCCGGTGGCAAGCGGCTGCGAGCAAATCGATGGCCAATGGTGCAATGCCGATGCGCTGGCGCTGCTGGCGGCCAGTGATCCGCGGCCTGCCTACCAAGACCTCAATCCGTATGCATTGCCCGCGCCGTTGGCGCCGGAGCTGGCCGCACGTGATGCGGGCCTTGAGGTGTCACTGCAGGTGTTGCTGGACGCCCACGCGCGGCTCGCAGCGAAGACCGATGCGCTGGTGGTGGAAGGCGTGGGCGGTTGGGCGGCGCCGTTGTCAGCGTCACTGATGCAGGCCGACTTGGTGCGTGCGCTGCGCCTGCCGGTGGTGCTGGTGGTAGGCCTGCGTCTTGGTTGTCTGAATCATGCGTTGCTCAGCGCGCGCGCCATCGCCACCGATGGGTTGCATCTGGCCGGGTGGATCGCCTCCCACGTGGATCCTGCGATGGAGCGTGTTGACGACAACCTGCGGATGCTGCGCGAGCGCCTGCCCGCGCCGTGCTGGGGCGTGCTGCCGTATGCGACGGATCCTGATGGCGCGTCAATGGCCTGCCACCTGCGGCTCCCGATGCTGGCGGAGTGAGTGAGTGAGGAAAAGTGCGGTCAGAGTGGCCGTTGCGTATGCGGAAAGGCCACTCTGCCCCCACTTTTGGCAGCAAGCGCACGACTTTCGGCACACAAGCCTGGCCTGCAATTAAGCTAAACTCGCCAGTCCAGAAATTGCCTTGAATGAGGTCGCGCATGCGCGGATCGCTCGCTTTTGTCGTGTTTGCCGCCGCCAGCTTGGTGGTCACGGGTTGCTCGAAAGACGCCGCCCAGGCAGGCGCGAACATGCCCACGCCTGAAGTCGGTGTCGTCACCCTGCAGCCAGCCACCATTGTCTTGCAGCAGGAATTGCCTGGTCGCTTGGCAGCGTTTCGCAGCGCCGACGTGCGCGCCCGCGTCGCCGGTATCGTCCAGCGTCGGCTGTACCAGGAAGGCAGCGACGTCGGCCAAGGCCAGGCGTTGTTCCAGATCGATCCGGCGCCGCTGCAGGCGTCGCTGGGCGCCGCGCAGGCGAGCTTGGCGAGTGCGCAGGCGAATGCTGCCAATGCCCATTCCGCCGCGGCCCGCGCGCGTCAGTTGGCACCGGCCAAGTTCATTTCCGCCACCGACCTCGACAATGCACTGGCCACCGAACGCACCACTGCGGCAGCGGTGCAGCAAGCCCAAGCGGCGCTGCAGACCGCGCGCATCAATTTCGGCTACGCCACCGTGCGTGCGCCCATCGCCGGACGCGCCGGCCAGCAGCAAATCACTGAAGGCGCGCTGGTCGGCGAGGGCGGAGCCACCTTGCTGACCACGATCGACCAGATTGACCCGCTGTATGTTGAGCTTTCGATCGGCGTGGACGACCTCGCCAAATTGCGCGCGCTGGCGGATGGCGGCGCGACCCACGAAGTCAAGGTCAAGTTGGCGGATGGCAGTTTCTACGCGCAGCCCGGCACCCTGGATTTCGCCGGCGACGTGGTCGATCCGGCGACCGGTGCGGTCTCCCTGCGTGCGCGCCTGCCGAATCCGGATCACCAGTTGCTGCCGGGCAGCTTCGTCACTGTGCAGGCGTCGCTTGGTGAGCAGCGCGACGCATACCGGGTTCCGCAGGTTGCGGTGCAGCGCGATGGGCAGGGTGCCTATGTGCTGGTGGTCGGCAAGGACGGCAAGGTGGCGCGCAAGGGCGTCACCACCAAGTTAATGCAAGGCAGCGACTGGGTCGTCACTGACGGCGTGGCACCCGGTGACCAGGTGATCGTCTCGGGGTTGCAGCGCGTGCAGCCCGGACAGGCCGCCAAGATCGCGGCGCCTGCAGCCGATGGTGCGCCGCAAGCCGTCCCTGCCGCTGCGCCGAAGGGCTGAGCCGTGTCCAGATATTTCATCGAACATCCGGTCTTTGCCTGGGTCATCGCGATCCTGATCGTCATCTCGGGCATGCTGGCGATCCGCGGCCTCGGCGTGGAGTCGTATCCCAACATCGCGCCAACCCAGGTCGGGGTAAACGCAACGTATCCCGGCGCCAGCGCGGAGACCACCGAGCGGGCGGTGACGCAGATCATCGAGCAGCAGCTCACCGGCATCGACAATCTGGATTACTTCAGTTCGTCGTCCAGTTCCAGCGGTGGCTCCTCGATCAACCTGACCTTCAAGCCAGGCACTGATCCCGACATCGCCCAGATGCAGGTGCAGAACAAGGTCGCCCAAGCCACGCCGCGCCTGCCCGGAGACGTGGTCCAGCAGGGCGTGACGGTATCCAAGGCGAATGCGGGTTTCCTGCTGGTGGTGGCGCTGAAGTCGACCAATCCGTCGATCGGAAAGGACGAACTTGCCGATCTGAACGCCTCGCGCATCCTCGACCAGGTCTCGCGCGTGCCCGGCGTGGGCAGCACCCAGCTGTTCGGCGGCCAGTATGCGATGAACATCTGGCTGAACCCGGACAAGCTGCGCGCGTATGGTCTGTCGGCATCGCAGGTACTGGCTGCAGTGCGCGGGCAGAACGTGCAGTTCTCGGCAGGTTCGGTGGGCGGCGAGCCATCGCCGGATTCGCAGATGTTCACCGCATCGGTCTCCGCCGAAGGACGTTTCAGTGAACCGCAACAGTTCGAATCGATCCTTCTGCGCACCGACGCCAATGGCGCAGCGGTGCGGCTGAAGGACGTCGCACGGGTCGAACTTTCAGGCTCGGCGCATGGATTCGACCTGCGCTGGAACGGACAACCGGCATCCGGTTTTGCGGTGCAACTGGCGCCGGGCGCCAATGCGTTGGCTGTGGCTGCGGCAGTGAAGGCGAAGATGGCCGACTTGCAGCCCAGTTTTCCGAGCGGTGTGACCTGGTTCACGCCCTACGACAGCTCCGATTTCGTGCGGGTGTCGGTGAAGGAAGTGGTGAAGACCTTGGCGGAAGCCATGGTGCTGGTGTTCCTGGTGATCCTGCTGTTCCTGCAGAACCTGCGCGCCACGCTGATCCCGACCCTGGTGATCCCGGTCGCCTTGCTCGGCACGTTCCTCGGCATGTACCTGATCGGTTTCACCATCAACCAGCTCAGCCTGTTCGGGATGGTGCTGGCGATCGGGATCGTGGTCGATGATGCGATCGTGGTGATCGAGAATGTCGAACGCATCATGACCGAAGAAGGCCTGTCCCCGTACGAGGCCACACGCAAGGCGATGGGCCAGATCAGCGGTGCCGTTATCGCCATCACCATTGTGCTGGCGGCGGTGTTCATCCCCAGTGCGCTGCAGGCCGGCAGTGCCGGCGCGGTGTACAAGCAATTCGCGTTGACCATTGCGATGGCGATGGTGTTCTCCGCGTTCCTGGCACTCGGGTTCACGCCGGCGCTTTGCGCCACCTTACTCAAGCCCAGCGGCCACCACGAGAGCCGCAATCCGATCTTCCGTGGCTTCAACCGCGGCTACGAGCGCCTGTCGAAAACCTATGTGGGCCACATCGGCAGCGCGATCCGGCACGCGCCACGCTGGATGGCCGTGTTCGCCGGGTTGCTGGTGTTGTGCGGCTTTCTGTTCTGGCGCATGCCCGGCAGTTTCCTGCCTGAGGAAGACCAGGGCTATGCGCTCGCCATCGTGCAACTGCCGCCGGGGGCGACCCTGCGACGCACCAACGAGGTATTCGAGCAGGTACGCGCCGTGGTCGAGAAACAGGAAGGCGTCACCGGCATCATGCAGGTGGCCGGCTTCAGCTTCGTCGGCCAAGGCGAGAACGTCGGCATGGCGTTCATCAAGTTGGCACCATGGGACGAACGCAAGATCACCGCCAGCGAAGTCATCCAGAAAATCAATAGTGGTGTGTCCGGCATCCGCGATGCCCAGATCTTCGCGCTCAACCTGCCGACGGTAAATGGCTTGGGCCAGTTCGGCGGCTTCGACATGTACCTGCAGGATCGTAGCGGTCAAGGCCGTGAAGCGCTCGGCGCGGCGTTGGGCACGTTGATGGCGAAGGCCAGCCAGGACAAGACCTTGGTCGGCGTGAGGCCCAACAGCTTGGCCGACTCGCCGCAGCTCAAGCTCGACGTGGACCGCGTGCAGGCTCAGGCGATGGGCCTGTCGGTGGGCGACATCTACAGCGCGATCCAGCTGATGCTGGCACCGGTGTACGTCAACGACTTCGTCCAAGGTGGTCGGGTGAAACGCGTCACCATGCAGGCCGACGGACCCTTCCGCACCGGCGCCGAATCGTTGTCGCATTTCTACACGCCAGCGAAGACGGTCGATGCACAGGGCGTGCCAGCGATGATCCCGCTGTCGAATGTGGTGCATTCGAAGTGGCAGGTCGCATCGCCTTCGCTCACCCGCTACAACGGATTTGCCGCCGTCGAGGTGGTGGGCTCGCAGGCGCCCGGCAAGAGTTCCGGGCAGGCCATGGACGCGATGCAGAAGATCGTGGACACCGAATTGCCGCAGGGCTTCGGTTATGACTGGGCCGGGCAATCGCACCAGGAAATCCTGTCCGGCAGCCAGACCACGATGCTGATGATCCTGTCGATCATTGTCGTCTTCCTGTGCCTGGCCGCGCTGTACGAAAGCTGGTCGGTGCCGGTGGCGGTGCTGATGGTGGTACCAGTGGGCATCCTCGGTGCCGTGGTGTTTTCGATGATGCGTGGCTTGCCCAACGACATCTACTTCAAGATCGGCCTGATCACGGTGATCGGCTTGGCCGCTAAGAACGCCATCCTGATCGTGGAGTTCGCGATTCAGGAACGCGCCGCCGGCAAGCCGCTCGGTGTTGCGGTGGTTGAAGCGTCCAAGCTGCGCCTGCGGCCGATCCTGATGACATCACTTGCCTTCATCATGGGCGTGCTGCCGCTGGCGATTTCCACTGGCGCGGGCGCAAACGCACGCCACGCGATCGGCACCGGGGTGATCGGCGGCATGTTGTTCGCCACCTTCCTCGGCCTGTTGTTCATCCCGGTGTTCTACACGATCGTCCGGCGCGTGCTGGGCGACAAGATGGACGAGCCGCCGAAGCTGGAGACGCGCAGCTGACCACTGTCGCTGCGCACACGTCGTGCGCCGTCGTCAGGCGGGAATCGTCAATCCCGCCCGCCGTATCGCGGACAACAAAAACCCCGGCAGCTCGCGCTGCCGGGGTTTTGTTTGATCACCGCGTCCTGGGTAAAAAGACGCGAGATGCAGATCTTACTTGGCAGCCTTGGAAGCAGACTTGGTCACCTTCTCTACTTCGGCCTGGGCCTGGGCGGTAGCGGACTCGAACTGGCCCTTGGCCAGCGCGCCGATGGCCTCGTTGGTCTTGACGGTGTTGGCCATCACTTCCTGCATCGTGCCCATGCTGCGCTCGGTGGTGGCGCGGGCGATCTGCGCACCCTTCGGCATCACGTCCTTAAGGCCGTCCATATCACGCACGTTGGTCAGCTCGCCCCAGAAGGCGAACGCCGCAGCGGTGTTCTGCTCGATGGTGGCCAGCTGCAGGCCAAAAGCCTTCTGGGCGTTCTCGAGGGCCAGACGGTTGACGTTGGCGGCAACGTCAGCGAACTGCGTCATGGTCTTGTTGGATTGGTCATTGAACTGGTACATGGCGGGTCTCCTGCGATTGCCGGCAGGGAATGCCGGTATTTGTGCGATGCAGCATAACCCTTGAATTGTTGCAATGCAACATTGAACTGATGAGTGGTGTTTGTCCATTCATGTTGAATGGAATCAGCCGCTTACGACAGTGACGCCGTTGCGTGCCTCAGGCGCGGCGCCCGGTATCCCTGAACGCCAAATACCTGGTCGGGACCAAACCGTCTGCAGGGGTCGGTACCGCCAGCGCGCCGGCCACGGCCCGCGCAAAGGGCGCCAAGTGCGCCAGCGCACGGCCATAGACACTGCGCTTGAAGGTCACCACATGCTGCATCGGGTACCAGAAGTCGACCCAGCGCCAGCCGTCGAATTCGGGTTTGTCGGTCAGGTCCAGGCGCAAGTCAGTGTCCTGGCCGCGGAACCGCAGCAGAAACCACACTTGCTTCTGGCCTATGCAGAGCATGCGTTCGTGGTGGCGAATCGCGCGCGGCGGTAGCCGATAGCGTAGCCAGCCCGGCGTGGCGCCGAGCACCTCAACGTGATCAGGCAGCAGGCCCGTTTCTTCGCGCAGCTCACGGTACATCGCTTCCAGCGGGGTCTCGTCGGTGTTCATCCCGCCTTGCGGGAACTGCCAACCATCCCGATGCACGCGACGTGCCCAGAACA
>JBDSGA010000073.1:0-7670 GCA_039919235.1 Thermomonas sp.
CCATCCCGAACTCGGAAGTGAAACACAGCTGCGCCGATGGTAGTGTGGCCTAAGCCATGCAAGAGTAGGTCATCGCCAGGGTCTTTTTTAACGCAAAACCCCAGTCCTCAAAGACTGGGGTTTTGTCTTGATGGCAGTGCGGAAACGCCGTGCCTCAGAACAGGGAGCGCTGCGGCGTGGGCGGGGCTGGTTTTGTCATGCCCCAGCCATCCGCACCAGCAGACTGGTGTTTACTGGTGCGCTCGCGATGGGTTTTTTCGGCAAGCACCTTGAATTGACTCATGCGCATCTGCAGCAAGTCCACTGCTGTTGCCGGGATGGGTTCAAGGCCATGCGGCCTCGTTTCCTCTTCCAGCGAGGGCTCCGGCACATGCTGGAAGGGGATCCGCATCGGTGCCGCATTTTGCGACAGCGCTTCGGCTATCGCGCCCATGTAAAGCGTGTTGTTGCCGTACTTCCGGTTGACCCGATCCAGCAAAGCGCTGGCAGCTTTTGACCGTAGGCGCTCATCCATCAGCTCACCGCACATCACGAGCCGTGGTTCCAATGCCGTGAGTGTAACAGCCACTGAGAGAGGTGGATGCCTGCGAACCTGCCATCGGCCATTGTCGGCGGCGCGGCCCAATGCCTCCAGGTTATGGCCAAGAATCCGCGACAACGCCGGCGTGTCATCCAGTGGCGCGAAGCGTAGGTCGCGTTCAAAGCGAGCCTCCATGCCGACGAAACGTACCCGGATCGCCATGCCGCACGCGAGGAATTCCTCATCGCGCAGGCGCATCGCGGCCTTGGCGAGCAGTTTGAACAGTACTGAGCGCATGCCGGCAAAGTTGCGTAACTCGGGTCCGAGGACGTGCGAATGGCCGATCGAGCTACGGCGTGTTTCACGCTCGGGGAGGTCGAAACCCTGTAATTGCAACCAGAATCGTTCGCCTTCGATACTGCCCCAAGCACGGCGCAACTGGTTGCGCGTGCTCGCGCAGAGCTGTTGCACGGTGTGGATTCCTGCATTGAGCAGGCGTTGTTCCATCGAGGGGCCAATCCCGCACAGGTCGCGCAGATCCAGTCCGTGCAGGGCGCCCGGCAAGTCAGCCTGCTCGATTACGGTCAGCCCGTCCGGCTTGTTCATGTCCGATGCGGTCTTGGCCAGGAACTTGTTGGGTGCGATGCCAATCGAGCAGGTCATGCTGGGACCGATGCCGACATCGACGAGTTTCCGTTTGATCGACTTGGCAATCGTTATCGCATTGTCGCGCTGGCGTTCGCGGCCGATCAGCCAGCATGGCACCTCGTCGATCGAGCCGGCGGTGCCGTGCGGGATGCATTGCTGGATGGCATCCAGGAATTGATGGTGTATCTGCACATAGCGCGCCGGCCTGGCTAACTGGAACACGATGTCGGGGATCCGTTCCGCCGCCTCGCGCACGCCAGTACCGGTCTTGACGCCCTGCAGCTTGGCCTCCTTGCTGGCGGCAATGCAACATGTGGTCTCACTGGCGACCGGGATCACCGCCACCGGGCGGCCACGCAGATGCGGCGCATCGTGCTGCTCCACCGAAGCGAAGAAGGAGTCGAAGTCGACGAACAGACAACGCAGTGTCACGGGGCGCGACTCCAAGCATGGGGAGACAGTATCGATCGCTCGCGTCGCAACCATGCGCGCGAATTTCACGATCAGGGCGACCATGCCAAACCCGCGTCTCGCCAATAGAGACGAGTGTTAGTGTCGGCTACAGCACCAGTAGCGGTTCCCCACCTACGATCACGATGTCGGCCCGCCGTCGCGCGAACAACCCCACGCTGACCACGCCCGGCACCTGGTTGAGTTCGCGCTCCAGCACCAGGGGATCAGTGATGTGCAGGTGGTGCACGTCCAGGAGCACGTTGCCGTTGTCGGTGACCACGCCATCGCGCCACACCGGTTGGCCACCGGTCAGGCGCAGGATCTCGCGGGCCACCAGGCTACGCGCCATCGGCACCACCTCGAGCGGCAGTGGAAACGCGCCCAGGACATCCACGCGCTTGCTCGGATCGATGATGCAGACGAAGCGCTCGCTCGCCTCGGCGATGACCTTCTCGCGCGTCAATGCCGCGCCCCCACCCTTGATCAGGCATTTGTGCGGATCACACTCGTCGGCGCCATCCACATACAACGACAACCTGCCAGCGCTGTTGAGATCGAGTACTTCGATGCCGTGGGCTTTCAGTCGGGTGGTGCTTTGTTCGGAACTGGAGACTGCGCCGGCGATGCGATCCTTCCAGGCTGCGAGCGCATCGATGAAATAGGCAACCGTCGAACCAGTGCCAACGCCCACGATCATGCCGTCCTCGACATAGTCGAGGGCTTTTTCCGCGGCGCGTTTTTTTGCTTCACTCATGGCGTATTCCAGATGGCTCATTCCAGGGATAGCAGCAATTTCCACTGCGCGGCGGTCACCGGCAGCACGGATAGTCGTGAGCCACGCTGGGTCAGGGCAAAGCCATCTCCCAGTGCATCGGCGTGTTGTTTGATCTCATCGAGGGAGACGGTCCGCTTGAGCGTGCGCTCATAGGTGACGTCGACCAGTGACCAGCGGGGTTCTTCGCGCGTGCTCTTGGGATCGAAATAGTGCGATTTTGGTTCGAATTGGGTCGGGTCCGGATAGGCTTCGCTGGCTACTTTGGCGATTCCAACGATGCCCGGCACCTTGCAGTTTGAGTGATAGAAAAGCACGCCGTCGCCTGGTTGCATCTGGCGCATGAAATTACGCGCCTGGTAGTTGCGTACACCGTTCCATGGCTCGGTACCTACGCGTTTGAGGTCATCAATCGAAAACCCGTCGGGTTCTGATTTCATCAACCAGAAATGAGGTTGCTTCTTTGTGGCGGTGACGGTCATACGTAGGTGCTCATGCAGTGGGCTCCGCGATGTAGGTGACATCCTCGCAGCACACCGCATCCAAGGTCACATCCCATTCCCGGCGCTCGATGTATTCAAGCTGCTGGGTAGCGAATGCTGCGCCTACCAGCCAAGCAGGCGCGGGCTCCGACTGTCGGAATGCGAAGCTGCGATCGTACCAGCCACCGCCCATGCCGATCCGGTGGCAACTTGCATCGAAGCCCACCAGCGGCATCACCACCAGCGCCATCTGGTCTGGTTCAAGCAGTTGGCCTGCATCGATATCGGGTTCTGGAATGCCGTAACGGTTCGTGACCAAGGCACTGCCCGGGTTCCAGACTGCGAAGCGCAGGCGGCCATCCTCGTGAAGTACCGGAAGACAATACGACAGCGTCGGGGCCAAGCGCAGTTGCCATGCATGCAGGCTGATTTCGCCGTCCATAGCCCAATAGCCGGCGACATGGCCTCGGGCCGGCATGAAGGGCAATGCCAGCAACTGATTCGCAAGTGCTTCGGCTGCCGCAATACGCGCGGGTGCCGGGAGCGTGCGCCTGCGCTCGCGCAACGCCACACGCATTGCGCGGCGGTCGGTTTCTGGATTCACGTGTGGCGTGTAGTTGTCAAAAAAGTGTCTCCACCGTGGCGATGCGTGCGAAACGACCTTGAACCCAGGGTTCAAGTGGGAACGCGTGGCGGCCTTTGGGCTTCCCGCTCAGGGCGGACATGCACACCTGGACTCCAATGCGTCCCCGTGGTCGTAATTAAGGGACAAGGCGAATGTTTGCACACGCCGTCGCACACAGCAGATGACGCGATGAGTATAGCGTGGGGGTGCGTGAAGCGATGCCCGTTTGTCGGTTGCAATCCGATGCCGATGGCGGGGGTTCAGGACGAAGCTGGCAGCAGCACGTCGAGTCTGGCGTTGGCTTCATCGAGCATCTTGAATGCGTCGCCATCGTAGTGGCCTGCATCGTCGCGCAACTGCTGCAACTCATGTGCAAGATTCAACGCAGTCAGCACGGCAATGCGATCAGGCGACACTATCTTGTTGGTCCCGCGCAGTTCACGCATGCGCATGTCGAGCAGGCGAGCGGCGGCAGTCAGGCTGGCACGCTCGGCATCGCTGACACCCACCGTGTACTCCCGATCCAGGATGCGGATGGTGACCGGTTCGCTCTTGCCTGATTCGCTGCTGCTCATGTGTGTTGCTCCAGCGACTTGAGGCGGCTGATCATGGCTTCGACCCGGGTGCGTGCCTGCTCCTGCTTGGCCAGCAATTGGGAGCGTTCGCCGGCCATCTGCTCATGCTGCTGGCGCAAGCTTCGGTTTTCTTCCTGGCTGCGTTGCAATTGCAAGGCCAGCGCATCGATGCGCGAAAGCAATTGCCGTAGTTCGCCGATCAGGTCGCGCTTGTCCATCCCTGCACGATAGGCAGCCGACCCCGTAGGGTCAAGGCATCGTGCACGCGGCGTCCGTATTTACCGACGCATAGCGTTCGGGCCAATCGCGCACGAACTGCATGCAGGCGGCCGCCTCCAGCGGTGGGGCCAGCCAGTAGCCCTGCACCACGTCGCAATGTTGCTGGCGCAGGAAGGCCAGTTGCTCGGCGGTTTCCACGCCTTCGGCCACCACGTCCAGGCCCAGCGAATGGGCCATGGTGATGATGGTCTTGGTGATCGCGGCGTCTTCGCTGTCGTTCGGTCCGCCAAGGTCGTCGACGAACGCCTTGTCGATCTTCAACGTGGTGATCGGCAGCCGACGCAGGTAGGCCAGCGAGGAGTAACCCGTGCCGAAGTCGTCCACCGCGATCGAGACCCCGATCTTGCGGAAGGTCTGCAGTCGTTCGGAAGCGAGTTCTGCATTGGCCATCAGCACGCTTTCGGTGAGTTCGAGTTCCAGATGGCGTGCATCCATGCCCGTTTCGCGCAAGATGCGTTCCACGGTGCGCGTCAAATCGCTGCGCAGCAATTGCACCGCCGACACGTTGACTGCCATCGACATCTCGTTGAAGCCGGCGCGATGCCAGTCTGCAAGGGTGTTGCAAGCCTCGCGCAGCACCCACTCGCCGATGGCGACGATCATCCCGCTTTCCTCGGCCAGTGGAATGAACTGGGTGGGCATGACTTCGCCAAACTCGATGCTGTCCCATCGCAGCAAAGCCTCGACCCGGTGGATGCCGCCATCCTTCAACGAGAGTTGTGGCTGATACAGCAGCCGCAATTCGCCGCGCTCCTCCACCCGCCGCAATGCCGCCAGCAGGCCGGCGCGCCTGCGAGTGTGGCTGTCCATGGCTTCCGTATAGCGCATGAAGGTGTGGCGTCCGGCTGACTTGGCTTGGTACATCGCGGTGTCGGCATGCTTGAGCAGGTCGGTCGGTACCTGCGCGTGCTCGGGATACAGGCTGATGCCGATCGATGGGGTGATCACGATTTCCTGGCGATCATCGAGCAGCATGGGTTCGTCGAACGCATCGATGATGCGCTGCGCACACACGTCTGCTTCATCGCCATGGGTCAGGTCCTCCAGCAGCACGGTGAACTCGTCGCCGCCGATCCGAGCCACGGTATGCGAGGTGCCCGCCGCCTGCTGCAGGCGTTGCGCTGCGATTCGCAAGATGCGGTCACCGCTCGCGTGGCCCAACGTATCGTTGACGTCCTTGAAGCGATCCAGGTCTAGGAACAGCAGTGCCACGCAGGTGCCGTGCCGGCGCGCCCGCACGATGGCCCGGGACAGACGCTCGGCCAGCAAGGTTCGGTTCGGCAAGTTGGTGAGCGTGTCGTAATTGGCCAGATAGCGCAGTTCCTGTTCAATCCGGCGACGGTCGGTAATGTCAGAGGCGACCACCACGAACATTCGCCGCTGGGTCACCGGTTCCTGGATCGCGTTGACCTGCATGGCGCACAGGTAGTCGTTGCCGTCCTTGCGTTTCTGCCACATCTCGCCGGTCCAGTGGCCCTGCTGCGAGATCGCCATGCGCGATTGTTCGTAGAACGTCAGGTCATGCTGCTCGCTGTTGAGCATGCCGGCGTCCTTGCCAATCACGTCTGCTTGTTCGTAGCCGCTGATACGCGTGAATGCGGGATTGACCGTCACGAACTGGAAGGCGTGGTCCACCACCAACACGGCTTCGGCCATGTCATGCATGACCTCGGCGGCGATGCGGCGCTCGCGTTCCTGTTCGCGGCCAACGGTCACGTTGCGTGCGGTGCCGGCGATCCGGGTGATCCGGCCGGCATCATTGCGCGCCACTGCGCGGCCACGTGCGCGCATCCATTGCCAATCGTCGTTCTGGTCCTTGATGCGGTGTTCGGACAGGAACATCGGGGCGTCGCCGCGAAGGTAGTGCTTCAGGCGCGCAACAACCAGTTGCAGGTCATCCGGATGGATCTGATGGTCGACATCCAGGCTGATACGCAGGTTCAAGTCATCGCTGCGACCGGGTTCGATCTGCGTGCTTTCCAGTTCCTGCCGTTCCAGGTCGTACTGCCAGTACATCTCGTTGGAAGCCCACAGCGACAGCCGCAGTCGTTGTTCGCGCTCGCGCATCGCACGCAGGTGCTCGTGCTGATCCTGTTCCCGTCGTCGATGGCCCACCAGCAACAAGCCCGCCAGCAGCAGGACCAGGAGCGCTGCGAAGAGCGCCAGCGTTTGCAATACGGGGAGTTGCTGGCCCGATAGTCCGGATATCGGAATCATCAATCCAATGCCCAGCGATCCGCGCGCGCACGGGGTAGTAGCCGGGTTACCAGCCTTGGAGGGGACACAGTGGGGCATCAGGTCAGTTTAGGCATGCAAGCCTCGGCCTCACAACCATTGGCACGCCAGCGGAGCGTCGTTGATCATGATCATCAGCATCATCAACAAGGGGCCCTGTTGCTACACTTGCCTTTCGAGCAAGTGAGGGCAAACGTGTGAGCGAAACCGATCTACCGGGTTGGACCGATGTCGCCGATGCCGCGAATCGCTTGTCTTTGGCCAGCACGCCCGCGGAGCTGCACGGTGCGCTGTGCGGCTGGCTGTCGGCCGGTGGCGAGGAAGTGCCGGCATGGCCGGCCCAGGTCATGGCCGATGACGCGTTGCCTGCGCCTGTAAGTGGCGATCCGCTTGATGCCTTGCGCATCGCCAGCGCGGCGCAATTGGGCGACACCGACTTCGGATTTCAGTTGCTGCTCCCTGAAGATGATGTACTGGTCACCGAACGTGCCGGTGCCATGTTCGAGTGGTGTCGAGCCTTCCTGGGCGGTTTTGGGCTGGCGGTCGGCGACAAGAAATTGTCCGAGGAAGGCGAGGAAGCGCTGGGCGACATCGCCAACCTGGCCGCAGCGCGGATCGATGACGTGGATCCGGAAGGCGACGAGGAGTCGTTGGCGGAAATCGAGGAATATCTGCGGATGGCAGTCCTGCTGCTGCATGCTGACTGCACGCTCGGCCCCCGTCACCGCCAACGCCTGCACTGAGATGGCGGTGACGTTGGCCGAACGCCGCGTACTGTCGCGCCGTCGCCGACAGTTGATGCAGGCGGCAGGCCATGGCTCGATCCTGGTGTTGGCGGCCTCACCCCAGCGCATCCGCAGCCGGGATACCTACTACCCCTATCGACAGGACTCCGATTTCTGGTATTTGTCCGGCTTCGCCGAGCCCGATGCCGTGCTGGTGCTGGTGCCGGGCCGCAAGCACGGCGAGGCGATCCTGTTCTGCCGCGAGCGCGATCCAGAGCGCGAAGGCTGGGACGGCCCACGCAGCGGTCCCGAGGGCGCGGTCGAACAGTTCGGCATGGACGATGCATATCCGATCG
>JBDSGA010000074.1:0-4313 GCA_039919235.1 Thermomonas sp.
CCCGGTTTCATCGGCCACGTCGTCAACAAGAAAGCCGGGGTGGTTCGGGTCTATCTTCCAGCCGACGCCAACTGCCTGCTTTCGGTGATGGACCATTGTTTGCGCAGCCGCCACTACGTCAATGTGGTGGTTGCGGGCAAGCACCCGGCACCCCAGTGGCTGACGATGGACCAAGCCGTCAAGCATTGCACGGCCGGCGTCGGCATCTGGCCCTGGGCCAGCAACGATCACGATGCCGAACCCGATGTCGTCATGGCCTGTTGTGGCGATGTCCCCACGCTGGAGACACTCGCCGCCGTGTCCATCCTGCGTGCGCAGCTTCCCGAGTTGAAGATCCGCGTGGTCAACGTGGTCGACCTCATGAAGCTGCAGTCGCAAACCGAGCATCCCCATGGCCTGAGCGACGCAGAGTTTGATGACCTGTTCACCAAAGACAAGCCGGTCATCTTCGCCTTCCATGGATATCCATGGTTGATTCACCGGCTGACCTATCGCCGCACCAATCACCCCAATATCCATGTGCGCGGCTACAAGGAAGAGGGAACCATCACCACGCCGTTTGACATGACAGTGCTTAACGACCTTGACCGCTTCCATCTCGTAATGGACACGATTGACCGGCTCCCCCAGACCGGAACCCGGGGCGTTTATCTCAAGCAGCAACTGAGAGACAAGTTGGTCGAGCACCGCCAGTACATCAACAAAAACGGTCAGGACCTGCCGGAGATCCGGAACTGGACCTGGAGCACACCCGAATGAACACGCAAGCGCTGATCGAGACCGCCAAGGCGCTGGTCGCAGACGACAAGGGCGTGCTGGCCATGGACGAAAGCAATGGCACCTGCAACGAACGCTTTGCCAAACTCGGCATAGCGCCGACCGAAGAGAACAGACGAGCCTACCGCGAACTGCTCATCAGCACACCGGGTCTCAGTGACAGCATCAGCGGCGCGATCCTCTATGACGAGACGATCCGTCAGAGCACGCAAAGCGGGATTCGTTTCGTTGACGTCCTGGTGGAAGCCGGGATCGTTCCAGGTATCAAAGTGGATACAGGCGCCAAGGATTTGGCGGGTCATCCGGGCGAAAAAATCACCGAAGGCTTGGACAGCCTGCGCGACCGCTTGGCCGAATATGCGGCCATGGGCGCACGGTTCGCCAAGTGGCGCGCGGTGATTGATATCGGTTCCGGCGTTCCTACTCGCACGTGCATCGAGGCCAACGCGCAATCGTTGGCCCGCTACGCGGCTTTGTGCCAGGAAGCTGAACTGGTACCCATCGTCGAGCCTGAGGTGCTGTTGGGCGGAGATCACTCGCTGGCGCGTTGCAGCGAAGTCACTGAGGATGTGCTGCGAACTTTGTTTACACAGCTGTACCGACATCGGGTTCTGCTCGAGGGCATCGTGCTCAAGCCAAATATGATACTGGCCGGCCTAGAGTATCCGCAGCAACCAACTGTTGCCGAAGTCGTATCGGCCACCGTGCAGTGTTTGCTGCGGAGCGTCCCCGCCGCCGTTCCCGCGATTGCGTTTTTGTCGGGCGGGCAGTCCAGCCAGCTGGCGTCCCAGCGGTTGAATGCCATGAACGCGCAATTTAAGCCGATAGTGCCTTGGGCGCTTTCGTTCTCCTTTGCGCGCGCGCTGCAGCAGCCGGCTTTGGAGACATGGCGCGGTGACAACGCCAATCGTGATGCGGCCCAACAGGCACTGAATCATCGGGCGCAAATGAACCGGGCGGCCCGCCGTGGCCAATACCGCAGCGAGATGGAGTTGGCATGAGCGCAATGGCGTCGTTTGAGACTAATGAGCCTAAAGGTGTTGGCGCCGATAAAAAACTGGGTATTTCTCAAACTATATGACGGAGGTCACGCAGGCCCCATGATGGAGCGCCTCTGGTTCGAACAAGCGAGGCTGCCATGGTCGTCATTCCTGGACTCTCGGGGCTGCTGAAGTCTGTCGACAAACACGTCACTTCGTGGGACGACAGCGGCAGCCGCCTGCTGATCAAGGCGGGTGTTTTGTGGTACAGCGCACAGACCATGCGAAGGCCCGCCGCTATCTTTGTGATTTTTTCCTCATGAGCGGCACTCCATGGCAATTTCTGGCGACGTGCATTTGGAGCTCGGGCGCTTGCGGATCGCGCCCGTGTGCCTGTCTGGCCCCGCACAGAAGCGGCTAATGCCCGCGAACAGCCGCGACTTGCTCCTCGATGAGGCACTTTGGTTCGCGCGGGTGAGCATCGACCACGACGCCTTCATATCGGCAATGCTGGAGCGTGATGTCGAAGGCTTGAAACTGCATGACCTCTTGGCCGATTCCGTGGCGGATCCGACGTTGGGCGCGTGGCTGCTCGAGCGCATGCTGGGCCTTGACTACGTGGATCCTGCAACGGCAGTACTCCTTGGCCCGTGGCTCAAAGAGCTGTGGCGGGCGAAGCTCGTGGAGAGACTGGTTGGAGGTGTTGCCCGATCCGAGCTTGCGTGTGAAGCCGTGGGCTTGTTGGCGCGGCGCGCCGGAGCATCAGATTTTCCGCTGCCGCCGCTGTCGGCTCAAATGCCACCTCGACATCGACTGGAACGAGCAGGCAAGCCGTCTGGTCGAACGCGCTCGCGACCGGCTCGAGTTGCGCAAGATTGGCTCCATCGATGGCGTGGCGGTCAAGCATCGGAAGGCGCATTTGGCAGTACACGATGCGATGCTGCTGCGAATGCACACCGTCATCGCGGCTTGGCGAATCGTGCGCACCAACAACGAGTGCTTGACATGCTTGAACTTGATCGACTAACTTGTGTCCTGGCTCTACTCCACTGGCAAGAAAGACTGGCTCGTCTAGCTCGGCCGGAGATTGCGTTGGAGTTCACGCCCGACGGCATCCAGTCGCAGCGACTGGCGCACCACCTCCCGCTCACCAAGGAACCCACATGAAAACCAGCGTTATGGAAGTGCACGACATGCTGTCGGTGTTCAGTGTCGATGAAGTCGAGAAGCGGATTGGCGAGGTTCCTGGGGTCGAAAGCGTCACCGTGAATTTCGCGGCTGGAAACGCCACCGTACGTTTCGACGAAACCCGACTCGAGAACACCGATATTAAGTCGGCGGTGCGCCAGCGAGGATTCGAGCTGGCGGTACCCGTCGACGGGTCGCCAAGCGACGCTCACGAAGGCCACGCGGCAGCGGGCGTGCCGGCTGCAGCAACCGCAACGGCTGCGTCGTCATCCACGCCCACCGCACCCAGTACCGCGAGCGCCACAGAGCCTGGCAACGCAGCCTCGTCTGCGACGCCCGATCTCGCCCCGGTCGAGCCGCCTGGCGCGCCCGCCGCTGATGCAGGCGACAGTCCGAAGGACCCGGCAGCGCCGGAAAAGAGCTAGACCAAGTTCTACTGGCGCACGCTCATCCGCGAGCTAGCGCCGCCGTCGGGCTCAGATGCACGTGGCAGTGACCCAGCCACTTTGAATGGGCCAGCAACCTCTTTGCAGGAGATCACCATGACGACAGCGACCGTTTCACAAGGCAACGTGCTTGGTTTGCCACCAGCGTTAAGAACTGCCCAGGAAGCCATCCACTTTCCGGAAGTGCAGGAGATGCTGCGCAGACTGTCCGAACACGGGCTTGGCATCTTCATGCCGCACATGCACGACGAAAAAACCGGCGACTTTCGACAGCTTCCCGAGCAAGTCACGCAGGTGGAATCCGGTTTGGAAGTGTCTTTTCAAGGAACAAAAGAAATTGCAGACCAGACAGATCGCTTTCTGCCTGTGGGATGGTTTTGGCGTACGGGCGCATCGACACCCGTGGCAGTATGCGAAATGATTCAAACGGACTCACCTGCCGATAGAGATGATTCCGTCAAACACAAGATGCCAACGCGGAACTGATTTACTTGCACCTCTCAGCTGGCTTGATTGCACCGGCAAGGACTAGTAAGCATGAAGCCGCCGAAGGAAACACGATGAAGACCAGCGTTATCGAAGTTCACGCCATGCTGTCGGTGTTGAGCGTGGACGAAGTGGAGAAGCGGATCGGCGAGGTGCCGGGCGTCGAAAGCGTGACGGTGAATTTCGCCGCCAAGAACGCCACCGTGCGCTACGACGAGACCCGTCTGGAAGTCGCCGACATCAAGTCCGCTCTTCGCCTGCGCGCGCACGAACCGACCACGCCCGCTGGGCCTGCGTTCGATACCGGGCCAGCAGGCCATGACGTTGACCCTGCACCCCTTGCTGCCGCGCGGCCGGCGATACCTGCGGTACCGGTGGCCACGGCAGCCGCTCAAGCCACACCAGGCGCGACGGCGACGCCCAGCGCTGACGCCAT
>JBDSGA010000075.1:0-17642 GCA_039919235.1 Thermomonas sp.
TGATCAGGCAGCAGGCCCGTTTCTTCGCGCAGCTCACGGTACATCGCTTCCAGCGGGGTCTCGTCGGTGTTCATCCCGCCTTGCGGGAACTGCCAACCATCCCGATGCACGCGACGTGCCCAGAACAAACGACCATCCTCGTGCATCAGCACGATGCCCACATTGGGGCGGAAGCCGTCCGGATCGATCACGATGCGGACTCCAACAATTCACTGGTTCCGACTCTGCCACGTGGTGCGCGTGCGGGGCAAGCGGCCCGACCAAGGATTGACGCATTCGCGTCATACGTGAATAATTCGCGGTTCTTCGCGTGGCTATGTAGCTCAGCTGGTTAGAGCGTGGCACTCATAATGCCGAGGTCGGTGGTTCGAGTCCACCTATAGCCACCATTCGGACGCCCATGCTGTCAGGGCGCATCAACCCGCCCTCCAGGCGGGTTTTTTGTTTCCACATGTCATCAGTTCAAGGCAGCCGCAGCGCATGGATATCTTCAAGGTCTTCACCATCGAGGCCGCGCATCGGCTTCCGAACGTACCGGCCGGGCACCAGTGCGCGCGCCTGCATGGGCATTCATTCCGCATCGAACTGCATGTCTCCGGCGAACCTGGCGCGGACACCGGCTGGGTAATGGACTTCGCCGATATCAAGGCTGCGTTCAAGCCATTGCATGACCAGTTGGATCATCATTACCTCAACGACATCGACGGTCTCGACAATCCCACCAGCGAGCGCCTGGCGATATGGATCTGGGATCGCCTCAAGCTGGCGCTGCCCTTGCTTAATGAGGTGGTGGTGCACGAAACCTGTACTTCCGGTTGCCGCTACCGGGGTTGATGCGATCCATTGCGCACTACGTGTTGACAATCATTCGCGTTTGCGGTGAGATGGCGACGTCCAATCAATGCGATCCGCCATGTACGTCTGCATCTGCAACGGAGTCACTGATCACCAGATTCGCGAAGCTGCGGACGCTGGTTGCAGCTCTGTGTCGGAATTGACCATGCGCACGGGATTGGGCTCCACGTGTGGCAGCTGCCTGCCCTTGGCGCAAGCGATCATGGACGAGCGCCGTGCCACGCGTGAACTGCCCCTTCCGGTCCTTGCGCGCGCAGCGTGATCGCCTGAGAGTTGGCGCGGAGCTGAAAGTCGGTCGCTGGGACAAACCTCGACAGCCCCAAAATCGAATTAACATTGTGCGTCGCAGGATGCGGACGATTCGCGTTCCGCCACATCGTTGGATACGGCGCTAGAGTGCTTCCAGTCCAACCCATTCCCGCAACCAAGGGAGCGCAGCCATGAAAGGCGACGCCAAGGTCATCGAGTTCCTCAACAAGGCGCTCTACAACGAGCTGATCGCGATCAACCAGTACTTCCTGCATGCCAAGATGCTGAAGAATTGGGGACTGAAGGAACTCGCGGAACATGAGTACCACGAGTCCATCGACGAGATGAAGCATGCCGATCAATTGGCTGAGCGCATTCTGTTCCTCGATGGCCTGCCAAATTTCCAGGCGCTGGGCAAACTGCGCATCGGCGAAAACCCACTCGAGCTGCTGAAGTGCGACTTGGCCCTTGAGCTGGATGCCTTACCAGCCCTGCGCGAGGGGATCGCATACTGCGAAACGGTCGCGGACTATGTCAGCCGCCAGCTGTTCGCCGATATCCTGGCATCGGAAGAAGAACACATTGACTGGATCGAAACCCAGCTCGATGTCATCGCTCGTATCGGTGAGGCGAACTACCTGGCCCAGCAGCTGAAAAGCTAAACGCTAGTCACTGCGGTCCGAGCGGGAGTTTGGACTGCAATGCGCTGCGCACCTGCGCGAACTCGGTGACGATGCGCGCCACCATTGTCTCGGGTTTCTTCATGGTGCCATCGCGTGCGCCTTCTTCAAGATCACGCGCAGCCTCCGACAGGGTGCTGGCTCCGACGTTCGCGCTGGAGGACTTGAGGGTATGGGCTGCGACGCGCAATGCGATCGGGTCTCCGCCCACTGCGGCGCGCTCCAGTTGCGCGATCAAGCGCGGGGCATCTTCCAGGTACACCGCGATGATCTTGTCCACTTCGTTGCCCAGGACCTCGCGCAATTCGTCGAGGATGCCCGCATTGAGCACGGGTGGTGAACGTACCGCAATAGACTCTGGTGCCGGCAGGGTTTCCGGCACGGGCATCCTGACGCCGCGCCAGCGGGTAATGCAGCGATCAAGGTCGTTCCGGGTCACCGGCTTGGCCAAGTAGTCATCCATTCCGGCATCCAGGCACTTCTGGCGATCACCCGCCATCGCATTGGCCGTCATCGCCACGATCGGCAAGCGCTGCTCCGGCCTGTGCACATCCTCGATCTCGCGCCAGCGACGGGTGGCCGTATAACCATCCAGGACCGGCATCTGGCAATCCATCAGCACCAGGTTGTAATGCCCGGTCTCCATCTTTTCCAGTGCAACCTGGCCGTTGCCTGCAGTCTCGCATTCGTAACCCAGGACTTGCAGCAGGCGTTGCGCCACCATCAGGTTTACCGGATTGTCTTCGACCAGCAGGATTTTGGTTTTGTCGGAAGGCGTGTCGGTTGGCTGCGCGGCAGGTAGCTTCGGCTGCGTTTCGTGGTTGGCCCAGGACACGCCCGAAGCCGACAGCGCCGAACGCAAGTCCGCATCGGGTGAATTGCGTGGTATCACGGTTGCCGAGGGTGGCAATTCAACCGAGGTGACGTCGTCCCCGCGCATGAAGATAAGCCGCGCATCCCCGAATTGCGCCTTGCGCTGCAGGTTGCGCGACAGGGCCACGGCAGTGCTGCGGATCGAGGACAAATCAGCCAGCACGGCCGAATAGGACCATGGTTCTCCCTGCACGGTGGCTTGCCTGAGTCGCTCAAGGGCGTCCTGGGTGTTTTCCACCGTGGTCACCCGCATTCCCCAGTTCGGCAGCAGCAAGGTCAACCGCATGCGCAGGCGCTGGTCCGTGGTCAGCAGCAGGACCCGGCCGCCGTGCACGTCAGCCTGCTGCGTCGGCATGTCACCCTGTACTTTCAGCAACGGGATCTCGAACCAGAATGTGGAGCCGCGGCCCTGCTCGGAGTCAACGCCAATGCGGCCCCCCATCAGGGTGACGATGCGCCGGCAGATCACCAGACCCAGGCCGGTACCCCCGTAGAGGCGCGTGGTCGATGCGTCTGCTTGGCTGAAGGCCTGGAACAGGCGCTCCTGCGCTTCACGCTCGATGCCGATGCCACTATCTTGGATCTCGAAACGCAACTGATGCTGGGCAGGGGTTTCGCGCAGGCGCTTCACGTGCAGGCTCACGCCACCGCGTTCGGTGAATTTGACTGCGTTGCTGATGAGGTTGCTGAGGATCTGCCGAAGTCGGATTGGATCCCCGCGCACCGGCAAGCGCACGCCCTGCTCGATGTTAAGGGTAAGGTGCAAGCCCTTGGCCTCGGCAGGCCGCTCCATCAGCGTGATCACGCTTTCCAGCACTTCGCGCAGGTTGAACGTGGTGGTCTCAAGGTCGAGTTTGTCCGCCTCAAGCTTGGAGTAGTCGAGGATGTCATCGACGATTCGCAACAACTGGTGCGACGACGAATAAGCCGTGCGCACCAAGTCCAGTTGATCGGGCGGCAGGCGCGAGTGCATCAGCAAATCGAGCATCGGCACGATGCCATTGAGCGGCGTGCGGATCTCATGGCTCATCGTGGCCAGGAACTCGCCCTTGGCCATCACCGCCGATTCGGCGGCTTGCTTGGCAGCGGTCAGCTCCTGCTCGAGCATGGTGTGACGGTTGATTTCATCTTGCAGCGCAGTGACCTCGGCTTCGCCGCGGCGGTTGCGCTCGTTTTGGTCGCGCAGCAGGCACTCGCGGCGATGCACGGCGATGGTGACCGCGATGGAGGCAAACAAGGCCAGCAGCGCCATGACCAATGCCGCACCTTGTAATTGACCCGTATAAACCCCGAAGCGATCCAGCGCAAGCAGCAAGGCTGCGCCTGCCGCCGCGCCCAATGCCAACCAGCGCGCTGCCATGAGGTTGAAGACTTTCGTGTCGTTGTCGTTCACAGGGTTGCATGCCTGAAGTCGAAATCCAGCGCGTGTTCCGCACGTTGCACCAGATTGCCCTGGATGAAATCGATACCTCCCATCCATAGCGCGGCGGCCGCTTGTGGATCCTCGACGGCCTGCCCGATCACCTGCAGCCCAAGCCGGTGCGCACGGTCGATGATGGTGCGCATTTCGTCGCGCAATCCTGCTGGCAACGGGTTCTTCGCGAACTCGGCCGACAGCCTTACATAGCCGAGGGGAAGTTGCTGCAGCAGCACGTCCGCATCGGTGCCCTGGCGATATTGGCTGAGGCAAAACTGCACGCCCGCTGGAACCATCTGTTCGCAGAACTGGCGCAGCATGATGGAATGCACCAAGGCATCCTCAAGCCGGAGATCAATGACGAGCGATGTGCCGTCTATGCCGGCATGCTGCAGTGCTTCAGCCAGCCATTCGGCGTTGGTGTCCTGGCTGAGGGTGCGCGGGGATTGCGACACGAACAGGCGAATCGGCCGGCTTTCAGCGCGTCGCCGCTGCATCATTGCGAGCGACTGCTGCATGGTCCAGCGATCAAGTTGCGGCATGAGTCCGGCGGATTCGGCGGCGGGAATGAACTGGCCAGCAAAATACTCAGCCCCCTCGCTGTCCTGCATACGGAGCAATACCTGGAACTGGGCTTCGTCCCCACCCGCCACCGCCACGATAGGCTGGAAAGCAAGTTGCAGGCCTTCACCTTCGAGTGCCGCGCGGATCTCCCGGAGGATGCCACTGTCCGCCGCATTCTCATGGTTCTCAGGTGGCGCATAAGCCGCAACGCCGATCGCCAATGAACGCGCTGCCCGCGCCGCTTCCTCGGCCGCAGCCAAGACACTGCCGGCATCGGGGAACCCGTGGTTCAAATCGGCATGGCCGACCGTGCTGCGCAGGCGCAGGGTTTCATCCCCGGCACTGAAATCCTGATAACCGATCCCATCGCGCAGGCTGCGTGCGCAGGTCTCCAGCGGGATGCTGTTGGTTCCTGCCACCAGCACCAGGAACGCATTGTCGCTGAGCCGTGCCACCGCATGGGCAGGTGCGATGTTGCCCAGGTGGCGGCCAGCATCATTCATCAGTGTCTCGAAACCGGAATAGCCGTAGCGGTTGCGCAACGCGCTGGCGTTACCTACTTCCACCAGCAGTACGCCACCCTGGTGAGACGGCAATTGCGCCACCAGCTTCTGCATCAGTGCCGGCCGCGTGTACAGCCCGGTCACCGGATGCCGCTCGGGTTCGGCGGTCGCCACCTGTTTTTGCTGGGCAGCCCGCGAGCGCCTCACACGGCTCTGTACCGCGGCAATCAAGTGGCGTGGCCGCACCGGCTTGAGGATGTAGTCGTCGGCGCCATTTTCCAGCACTTCCATTTGCCGCTCGGGATCCTCGTCGCCTGTGAGGAAGACGACAGGCACCTCTGAAAATCGAGGGTGTTCGCGGATCTGGATCGTCAGCGAGGTACCACTGGTGCCTGGCATGTGCAGGTCCATCAGGACCAGGTCCGGGTCGAAATCCTCCAGGACTCCCATCATCTGCTCAGGTACCGCGACGACCTTCGGCGTCATGCCGGCACCGCGCAGGATGGCCTCGGCAAACATCGCCTGGCTGCGGTCGTCCTCCACGATCATGATCCGGAAGGGATCAGCCGGTTCATGGGTCATGGACGGGTCATTTCCTGCTGGCATGGTGTTCGTCTTGGTTGCTTCAAGAATGTTCGATGTTGGTGTGCCCGGCACATCGCCGGACTACGCGAGGATGTGTGGTATCGGCACGGTTCGCACGTCGTGAAGCGAGGTATCTCGGCAGTCGCGCTGCGCCGTGGATTTCCGCGCAGATTGTCATGAAACCCCTTGTGAGCATTCGCCCAGGTTCGTGATCACCCACATAGTGTCACGCAAAACATCCCAAACGAAGGCCACCCGCGCCGATTCACGTGGAGGGGAGCACGGGTTTGGGACTGCGCCGGAACAACTTGCGCCATAGCCACCATACCGACAGCGCGAACGTCAGGCTGATGCCGACCACGATCACAAGCGCCAACAATGGGTGGGTGAATGCCAATGCCAAGCCGCCAATCACCGCGGCATCTTCGGTGGCCGAGGCGGTCCAATTGCTGATCGGTTCGGGCGAGGTGTTGAGCAGCGCACGCGAGCCGGACTTCAACAGGTGGCTGGTCAGCGCCACGCCGGCGCCGGTTGCCAACATTCCAGCGCCCAGATGGCCATCGGGCGACATCGCGGCCGCGGCCAAAAAGGCACCTGCTGGCACCCGGAGGAGTGTGTGCAGCAGGTCCCAGACCGAATCCACGCCCGGGATCTTGTCGGCGAAGAACTCCACGACCGCCAATGTGCCCGACACACCGAGCACCCATGGCGACTGCGCCGCTTGCATGGCCTCGGGCAATTGCAGCCAGCCAAAGAAGCCCGCCAGGCCCACGCCGAACACGGTCAGGTACACGCGTATGCCGGCCAACCAAGCCAGCAACACGCCAATCACGAACAGGTGTTCGGGCTGCATCGAACATCTCCCCGGCGCTGCTCAAGGGCGCCACGGGACCAAGTCTATACGGCAGTGCGGCTTGACGTGGGCGTAAAACCCGGGCGTCATTCAGTCGATGCCTGATCATGAAACCTCCAGCACACCATGCATGCGCGTGCCGCGCGATGTCCGCGGCAGTGGCCACCCGCGCTTGGGTTTCATCCTGGTGCTACTGGCGGCGCTGGTCATGGGAGGCTGGGGTGCATGGCGTACGTTGGCGCCGCAACCGGCCAATGCGGTTGAGCAAATCAGGAAACAGAGTGGACGCATTGATCAGCTGGAACAGCAGGTCGCCACCCTGACCCGGTCCGACCAGATCAGCCGCCAGGCCAACAGTGAGCTGCAGGGCACGCTGGCCGAACGTGATGAAGAGATCGCCAGCCTGCGCACTGATATCGCCTTCTACGAGCGTTTCGTCGGTGCCACCGGGCAACGCCGCGGGTTGAGCGTGCATGAGTTGAAGCTGGTGCCACAACGCGATCCGCAGCTTTGGCATGTCGTCGCCACCCTGACCCAGAACATGAATCGCGGCGCGGTCAGCCGTGGGCGCCTGCAGTTGGTAGTGGAAGCCAGCGAGGCTGGCCGCATGCACAAGCTGGCCTGGGCCGAGCTGCGCCAGCAGAAGGACGCGCCGGGGCTGGACTATTCGTTCAAGTATTTCGAGCAAGTGGAAGGCGATATCGTGTTGCCCGTGGGTGTGAAGCCGGTGCGGGTCATTGCACGGTTGCTACCGGAATCGGGAGCGGCGGTGGAGCAAAGCTTCACTTGGGGCGACGCGGTGTCCACTGCGCCAGCCGCTGGTTCGCAGGCCCAATGACGTCAGTGCCCATGGAGGATCGTGTGCGCAGCGGTTGAATCGGACCCGCTAGCCCCCCATGCTGGTGGCATGGAAACGACCCTCATCGACCTGCCCAGCATTGGCCAAGCTGACCACGCCCCGCCTCCGCCGTTGGCGTTCACCGCAGCGGCCGCGGCCAAGGTGCTTGAGCTGATCAGTGAAGAGGGCAACGCCGCGCTGAAGCTGCGCGTGTTCATCCAGGGTGGCGGTTGTTCCGGGTTCCAGTACGGGTTCGAATTCGACGAAGGCCAGAACGAAGACGACTTCGCCATCATCACCGACGGGGTCACCCTGCTGGTCGACCCACTCAGCCTGCAATATCTCGCGGGCGCGGTGGTCGACTACAGCGAATCATTGAGCGGCGCGCAGTTCGTGATCCGCAATCCGAACGCCAAGACCACCTGCGGCTGCGGTTCCTCGTTCACCGTGTGAACGACCGCGCCAGCCCCTTCGCTTTCGTCGACGGCGCGCTTGATCGTGCAGACCATCTGCGCGCTGATACCAATGCGCTGACAGGTCTGTGGCCGCACGCGCGGGTGATCGTGCTGGACAAGGAAGGACGCGCGTATGCGAACGAGGAGGGCGAGCTGCAGGCACCGATCGGCGCCGAGCTCGGCGGCGGTCCCGGCATCACCACCTTCCTGGGCCTGCATGACGACCAGGCTTGGTTCGCCGCCGATGCCGAAACGCTTGCCCTGCAATCGCCGCAACGCATCGACTTGCGCACCGCCGCGGCACGCTGGCCGGCGTGGCAGGCCACCGTATTCGCACAGGCGCGCGCCCTCCAGCATTGGCATCAGCGACATCGTTATTGCAGTACCTGCGGCGATGCGATGCGATTCGTGCGCGCCGGCTGGCTGGGCGTGTGCGAAGCCTGCGGCAGCGAGCACTACCCGCGCACCGATCAAGCGGTCATCGTCGCGGTCGGTGACGGCGAGCGCCTGCTGCTCGGTCGCCAAGCCAGCTGGGCACCTCGGCGCTGGTCGGTCGTGGCCGGTTTCGTTGAACCCGGTGAAACGCTCGAGATGGCGGTCGCCCGCGAAGTCAGGGAAGAAACCGGCGTCCGCGTGCGCGCGGCTCGTTATCTGGCCTCGCAGCCGTGGCCATTCCCTGGTTCCCTGATGTTGGGTTTCATGGCCGATGCCGACCCTGATGAGCCCGTGGTCGGTGACGAATTGGAAGCCGCGCGCTGGTTCACAGCCGACGAAGTCCGCGCCTGCTTGACCCGTGACTGGGCACACGCAGGTGAGGATGACGCTGGCGGAATCGTGCTGTCGCCATCGATTTCGATCGCGCGCCATGTGATCTGCACGTGGCTGCAACACCACGACGCAACACGTGCGGCAGATCGAGGCATCGCAACGTAGAATCAAGGCATGGCTGCCACCCTGATCGCCGTCGTCGTTGCACTCGCCATTGGCCACTTGCTGCCGGACTTGGCCGCGGGCATTCGCCAGCACGGCTGGTACGACAACTGGCTGCGTTGGCTCAACGCGCAATTCCCGGAAGACAGTTTCTGGCGTGGTCGCTTCGGTATCGCGCTGGCGCTGGTGGTGCCGCTACTCGCGGTCGGCCTGATGCAGTTCGCCTTGGATCAGCCGCTGTGGGGATTCGTGGGTCTGTTGTTCGACATCGTGGTGCTGTTCTATTGCTGGGGCCCGCGCGATCTCGACCTGGACGTCGCCGCTATCCTGGACGCGCCGGACGCCGCCACTCGCCGTGCCGCAGCTGCGCGCTTGTGGCCCGCCAATGGCACCGTCCGGCTGGATGGCGGATCGCTGATCGAAGCGGTGTTCCGGAACGCTTTGCGGCGTTGGTTCGGCGTGTTGTTCTGGTTCTGGGTACTGGGCCCATTCGGTGCATTGTTGTATCGGTTGAGCGTGCTTGCCGCCGAACGCGATGAAGACATGCTGCCGTCGGACACCGCGGCCGGCGCACGCAGCTGGTTGGACATCCTGGAATGGCCGGTCAGCCAGTTGATGACGATCTCGCTGGCACTGGTCGGCAATTTCGATGCCGTGGTCACTGCTTGGCGCGACATGGGCAAGCCCAGCCTGTTGCTCAACAACGCTTTGCTGGAAACCGCTGCGCGCGCCAGCGTCCGCAGCGAAATCGCCGAGGAAGTAGGCGATTACACCGAAACCGGCGTTTCGACGGCAACCGCGCTGGTAGAAGTCTTCGGCGAACTCCCCGAATTGCGCGACGCGATCAGCCTGGTGTGGCGGATCCTGATTTTGTGGCTGGCGATCATTGCGTTGTTCGTGATTGCCGGGTGGGTCAGCTAAGCCGCATCTCCACGCAACGCGCGCACCCGGGCTTCCAGCACTTCAGCCGTCGCATGCAGGCCTTCGACCGGCGGGCCCGCCACCACTTCAATGTGCGCGCGCAATCGCCGCGGCACCGTCATGCGTCGTAGCCGTGAGTCGCGCTTGCTCCACATGCTTGTCCACATGTTGCGCAACGCCATCGGGATGACCTGCACCGGGCGACCGGCAGCATTCGCGCGTGCAAGGATTTTCTCGACGCCGGATTTGAACTTTGCGATCTCGCCGTCCTTGGTCAACGCACCTTCCGGGAAAATGCACACCAACTCGCCGTCAGCCAATGCGGCATCGACCTCGTCAAACGCGCGTTGCATCAGCGCCGGGTCTTCGCGCGCACCGGCAATCGGGATCGCCTTGGCGGTGTGGAAGATCCAGCGCATCACCGGGATGTTGAAGATCTTGTAATACATCACGAAGCGCGCCGGTCGCGGGATGCTGGCCGACAGGATCAGCGCATCCATGTAGCTGACGTGGTTGCACACGATCAACGCTGCGCCCTCATCAGGAATGTGCGCGTCGATGCCTTGCACGCGCAGCTTGTACAGCGTGCGCACCAGCACCCAACTCAGCAGCCGCATCAGGAACTCGGGCACCAGGGTGAAGATGTAAATCGCGACCACGGTATTGGCGATTGCCAGCGCCAGGAAAAATTGCGGGATGCTCCAGTGCAGCAAGGAGCCCGCAGCCAATCCGCTGACCGCCGCGGCAACGATGAAGCCGGCGTTGATGATGTTGTTGCCGGCAACCACCCGCGACAGTTCCGAACGCGGCGTGCGGTTCTGCACCAACGCGAATAGCGGCACCAGGAAGAAGCCGCCGAAAACACCAATACCCAGCAGGTTACCGAGCACGCGCAGGCTGCCCGGCGCATGTAGGAAACCGGCCACGTCCAAGCCGTGCAGCACCGCCTCGCCCGGCCGTGCGAAATACAGGTCAAGGAGGAACGCGCTGACGCCAAATGCACCCAGCGGGACCAGCCCGATTTCCACCGTGCGTCCGGACAGCTTTTCGCACAGCAGCGAACCAATCCCGGTGCCGATCGAAAACACGCCCAGCGATAGCAGGAACAGCGCACTGCCGCCTCCGAGGTTGGTCTCGGCATAGATCGGCAACTGCGCGGTGAGCGCGGTACCCAGGAACCAGAACCACGAAATGCCGAGGATCGAATTGAACACCGCACGTTGCTTCGTGCACAGCTTCAACAGGCGCAGCGTTTCCGTCGCGATATTCCAGTTGATCTTCAGGTCTGGTGCCGTCGCGGGCGCCGGCGGGATCGCGCGGCTTGCGAAATAACCAACCAACGCAATGGCCAACACCGCGATCGACGCCAATGCCGGGCCGCGATCCGGCACCAGCATCAGGCTGCCGCCCAGCATCATCCCGAACAGGATCGACAGCGCGGTGCCAGTTTCGACCAGGCCATTGCCGCCGACCAGCTCACGCGGTTCCAGCGCCTGCGGCAGGATCGAATACTTGATCGGCCCGAACATCGTCGAGTGCATGCCCATCAGGAACAACACCACCAACAGCAGTGTCGCGTGGTGGGCGTAGAAGCCCCACGCCGCGACCGCCATCGCCACGATCTCGAACAGCTTCACGAAGCGGATCAGCCGGGTCTTCTCGTACTTCTCGGCGAACTGCCCGGCCAGCGCCGAGAACAGGAAGAACGGCAGGATGAACAGCGCCGGCGCCAGGTTGGTGTACAGGCCCTGCTGCGCCAGGTTCAGCCCCAACTGCGAGGTGATCAGCACAATGGTCGCGTTGCGGAACACGTTGTCGTTGAACGCGCCCAGGCACTGCACCACGAAGAACGGCAGGAAGCGGCGCTGGCGCAGCAATCCGAATTGGCCATGCTTGCTTGATGATGAGCCTGACATGCATCCCCCGAAGTTTGGGCGGAGTCTAGCGGAGGCTGGGATACTTCCGTACTGATCGCTTCCGCACTCGAGGCAGGTGCGATCACAGCAATGGAATCTCATGCACTCAAATGGTCTTGAAGCCCCAAGTCGCCTGCAACTGCCTGCTGGTACATGGCTGACCGTGCTCGACGGGCTATGCGCCCGGTTTCCGCGGATTGCCCGCGAAGTTTGGCTGGACCGCTTCGCGCGGGGCCGCGTGCAGGATTCGACGGGATGCGTGCTTGATGTCGCCACGCCGTATCGGGTGGGCATGGAGGTGCGTTACTTCCGTGAAGTGTTAGACGAGCACCGCATTCCGTTTGATGCTCACATCCTGTTTGCCGATGCGGACCTGGTGGTGGCAGACAAGCCGCACTTCCTGCCGGTGATGCCGGCCGGGCGGTTCGTGGCGGAGACCTTGTTGTCGCGGCTGAAGATGCAATTGAACAACCCGAAACTGGTGCCGTTGCATCGCATCGATCGCGAGACCGCCGGGCTGGTCCTGTTTTCTGCGAATACCAAGACGCGTGCCCTATACCAGGCCTTGTTCCTGCAGCGCGACATCAAGAAACACTACGAGGCGATTGCGCCGCCATTGCCTTCGCTGTCGATGCCGCACGTGCGCCGCTCACACCTGCAGGCGGGCGAGCCGTTCTTCCGGATGTGCGAGGCGGACGGCGCGCCCAACAGCCACACCCGCATCGAGGTGATCGAACGTGCCGAGCACGCGTGGCGTTATGCCTTGCAACCAGTCACCGGCCGCAAGCATCAACTGCGCGTGCATATGGCGGCGCTGGGCGCGCCTATCGTCAATGACAGCCTGTACCCGGTCCTGTGTCCGCAAGCGCCGAATGATTTCAGCCGGCCATTGCAGTTGCTGGCCAAGGCGCTGCGTTTCATCGATCCCGTCGATGGCAGGCCGCGTGCGTTTGAAAGCAAACAGGTGCTGTTGATCGATTAGTGCGTGGCGGGCCGACCGACGCCGGCTCGCGTTGTTGCATGACTTACTTGCGGTTGACGCTGTACTTGCCTGGACCGAGCAGGGCCACGGCGGCCGCTGCGGCGAGATACATGCCCTGCAGCTCCAGTGCCCAGCCACCCTGTTCGTTGAGTTGGCCCAGTTGTCCGAGGTGCACCAGTGCGAGCGCAACCAGCATGTTGATCACGATCAGCAGGCCACCGATGCGCGCATAGGCGCCGATCAGCACCAGGATCGGTGCAAGAACCTCGCCGACCAGCACGCCGTAACCGAGGATGCCGGGCAGGCCGTGCGCTTCCACCATGCCGACGATGCCGGTGACGCCGCCCTTCAACTTGGCGATGCCGTGCAGCAGGATCAGCAAGCCCAGTACAAGGCGCAGGAGCAACTTGCCAACGTCGGCGTGTGCATTCTCATTCATTCGCTATCTCCCTGATACGGAATGGTGGCCGTGATACGCGGCGCTTCGGGCCGTTGGGGAGTATGCATCGCTGATCGCGACAACCGCCGGTACGAACCTGCATGCAGCCACATTGATCCGTTCCATGCACCTGCCCAATGATTGGCGGAAGCCTTGCTAGAGTCGACCTCCCGTTGCCGATGGACGCCGCTGCCTTGTCCACCCCACTGATGCCTGCGGCCTTCCTGGGCCACGGTAGCCCGATGAACGCGTTGGAGCGTAACCGCTATACCGACGCATGGCGCGCGTTCGGCGCGTCGGTACCGCGGCCACGGGCGATCCTGGCCTTGTCCGCGCATTGGCACGTCAATGCACTGGCGGTGACCGCGATGCCGCGACCGCGCACGATCCACGATTTCTATGGCTTCCCGCAGGCGTTGTTTGACGTGCAATACCCGGTGCCGGGACTGCCCGAACTGGCAGGAGAAATAGCCGACCTGGTGAAGCCCGAGCACGTCGGTTTCGACATCGATGGCTGGGGCCTGGACCATGGCACCTGGTCGGTGCTGGTGCATGCCTTCCCCGACGCTGACATCCCGGTCGTGCAACTGTCGCTGGACGCGCGCCAATCATTCGACTGGCACTTGGCATTAGGCGCAAAACTGGCCGGTTTACGCGAACAAGGCGTGCTGATCGTTGGCAGCGGAAACGTGGTGCACAACCTGCGCGCCATCGACGGGCAGCAACCGGATGCTGCGTTCGACTGGGCACGGCGCTTCGATGACGACGCGCGGCGGCTGATGACCGAACGTCCGCACGATGTGCCATCGCTGGCATCCCATCCCGACTTCCGCCGGGCAGTGCCCACCGATGAACACTTCCTGCCTCTGCTATACCTCGCCGGATTGGCTTCGGCGGCAAGCAAGCCCGCGCAGGTGCTGGTCGACGGGTATGCCTATGGCTCCCTGTCGATGACGAGTTACACGCTGTGCGTGGATTGCCCCGATGCGACTGGCGATGGCGCGCAAGATGGGCGCCGCGATTTGCCGCTACCCGTGACGGGAAGCGCCGGTTAGGCCGTTATCTCCGAGTGCTTTCGTTTGCTGTATCCGCAAGTGCATGATGTGAATCCCACGAAGGAGCCCCCTGATGTCGACCCAAGCCTATGGCGCATATGCCGCCGACAAACCCGTAGAAGCCATCGCCATCGAGCGTCGCGCACCTGGTGCGCAGGATGTGCAGATCGAGATCGCCTATTGCGGCATCTGCCACTCGGACCTGCACACTATTCGTTCGGAATGGCCGGGCACGCGCTATCCGTGCGTGCCGGGGCACGAAATCGTCGGCCATGTGTCTGCGGTGGGCGGCGACGTCGGCAAGTTCAAGGTCGGCGACATGGTCGGTGTCGGTTGCCTGGTCGGCAGCTGCCAGCACTGCGCGTCCTGCGAAGAGGGACTGGAGCAATACTGCACCAATGGCTTTGTCGGTACCTATAACGGGCCGACACCGGATGCGCCCGGCTACACCTTGGGCGGCTACTCGCAGCGCATCGTGGTGGACGAGAAGTTCGTGCTCAAAATCAGCCATGCGAAAGATGACCTGGCCGCGGTCGCGCCACTGCTGTGCGCAGGCATCACCACCTATTCGCCTCTGCGCCACTGGAAGGCCGGGCCGGGCAAGAAAGTTGGCATCGTCGGTATTGGCGGGCTGGGCCATATGGGCATCAAGCTGGCGCACGCGATGGGCGCACACACGGTGGCTTTCACCACCAGCGAAGGCAAGCGTCAGGATGCGCTGGAGCTGGGTGCGGACGAAGTGGTGATCTCCAAGGATGCCGCGCAGATGCAGCAGCACGCGGGGACGTTCGATTTCATCCTCAATACCGTGGCCGCGCCCCACAACCTCGATGCGTTCATCAACCTGCTGACGCGCGATGGCACGATGTGCCTGGTCGGCGTGCCCGCCAGCCCGCATCCGAGCCCCAGCGTGGGCGGCCTCATCTTCGGTCGCAAAGCGATCGCCGGTTCGCTGATTGGCGGTATTGCCGAGACCCAGGAAATGCTGGATTTCTGCGCCGAGCACGGCATCGTCTCCGAGATCGAGATGGTCACCGCACAGCAGATCGACGAGGCTTACGAGCGCATGCTCAACAGCGATGTGAAATACCGCTTCGTGATCGACAACGCGACGATGTCGGCCTGACGTCAGTTAGTTGGATGCGCCGGCTCAGTCGCCGGCGCGTTCGCGTTTGATCGCACGCCAGCCAATATCGCTGCGATGAAACTCGCCGTCCCAATGAACCGATGACAGCGCGTCGTACGCACGCTGCTGCGCATCACCCACGTTATCGCCCAACGCACACACGCAGAGCACGCGACCGCCGCTAGTGATCACGTTGCCATCAGCATCCTGGCTGGTGCCAGCATGGAACACCTTGCTGCCGGCCGGAAGTACTGCATCAAGACCATGAATCACGTCGCCACCGCGTGGCGTTTCGGGATAATTGGCCGCCGCCATCACCACGCCAAGCGAGGGCTGCGGATGCCAATGCGCTTCGGTTTCATGCAGGCGTACGTCAATCGCGGCTTCGATGAGGTCCAGTAGATCCGATTCCAGCCGCAACATGATCGGCTGGGTTTCCGGATCGCCGAAACGCACGTTGAATTCAATCACCTTCGGTGCGCCGTTGGTGTCGATCATCAGGCCCGCATACAGGAAGCCGGTGAACGGAATGGCGTCCGCAAGCATGCCCTGCACAGTGGGGTTCACAATCTCTTGCATCACGCGTGCGTGCACCTCGGGCGTGACTACCGGTGCGGGTGAATACGCACCCATGCCGCCCGTATTCGGACCGGTGTCACCATCGCCGACACGCTTGTGATCCTGCGAGGTTGCCATCGGCAACGCGGTCACGCCATCGATCATCGAAATGAAACTGGCTTCCTCGCCGTCGAGGAATTCCTCGATCACCACACGCGCGCCAGCATCGCCGAACGCATTGCCTTCCAGCATGTCGCGCACTGCGGCTTCGGCTTCAATCAGCGTCATCGCCACGATCACGCCTTTGCCGGCCGCCAGGCCATCGGCCTTGATCACGATCGGCGCGCCTTTGTCCCGCACGTAGGCGAGTGCTTCATCGACATTCGTGTGCACCGCGTAATACGCAGTCGGGATGTTGTGCCGATGCAGGAAATCCTTTGCGTAGGCCTTGCTGCCTTCCAACTGCGCGGCGGCGGCGGTCGGGCCGAAGATGCGCAGGCCTGCTTCGCGAAACCGATCCACCACGCCTGCGACCAGTGGCGCTTCCGGGCCGACTACAGTTAGACCTATGCCTTCGTCGCGCACCACCGCAAGCAGGCCGTCGATGTCGGTGGACTTGATCGCGACGTTGCGACACTTGGGTTCGCGCGCGGTGCCGGCATTGCCGGGCGCGACGATGACATCAGAGACGCGCGGCGATTGCGCCAGCTTCCAGGCCAGCGCGTGCTCGCGTCCGCCGGAACCGATGACGAGGATTTTCATGGGCGCCTCAATGCCTGAAATGGCGGATGCCGGTGAATACCATCGCCAAGCCATGTTCATCGGCTGCGGCGATCACCTCGGCATCGCGCATCGAGCCGCCCGGCTGGATCACCGCCTTGATCCCGGCCTCGGCGGCGGCGTCGATGCCGTCGCGGAACGGGAAGAACGCATCGCTGGCCATCACCGAGCCTTCGACCTGCAGGCCCGCATCAACCGCCTTGATGCCGGCGATGCGCGCCGAATACACGCGGCTCATCTGGCCGGCGCCGACGCCAATCGTGCGCTGGTCCTTGGCATAGACGATCGCGTTTGACTTGACGTACTTGGCCACGCGCCAGGCGAACAACAGGTCGGCGAATTGGGCTTCGGTCGGCACGAGCTTGGTGACCACCTTGAGTTCGTCGCGGCCAACCTCGCGGATGTCGCTGGTCTGCATGAGCAGGCCGGAGCCGACGCGCTTGATGTCGATGTTGTTCTTGCCGTCGCCATGCGGGATACGCAGCACGCGCACGTTGGCCTTCTTCTTCGCATAGGCCAATGCGTCGTCGTCGTAATCCGGCGCGATCAGCACTTCGACGAACTGGCGGTCCAGGATCACCTTGGCCGTCGCCGCGTCCAGCTTGGTGTTGAAGGCAATGATCCCACCGAACGCAGAGGTCGGGTCGGTGGAGTAAGCCAGCTCATACGCATCGCCGCAGGCCACGCCCTGGGCCACGCCGCAGGGATTGGCGTGCTTGACGATCACGCAGGCCGGCAGCTCGAACTGGCGCACGCATTCCCAGGCGGCATCGGCATCGCCCAGGTTGTTGAAGCTCAGCTCCTTGCCCTGCAACTGGGTGAAGGTCGCCAGCGTGCCCGGCACCGGCCACAGGTCGCGGTAGAACGCGCCGTGCTGATGCGGGTTTTCGCCGTAGCGGAGGTCCATGACTTTGACGAAGTTGCTGTTGTGCTGTACCGGGAACAGCGCCTGCGCGCCATCGGCCTGGATCGCCGATAAATGATTACTGATGCAGGCATCGTAGAAGGCGACATTGTTGAACGCGGCCACGGCAAGGTCGAAGCGGGTCTTGCCTGACAGCGC
>JBDSGA010000076.1:0-9712 GCA_039919235.1 Thermomonas sp.
CGCACGACGTCGGAGTTCTTCCAGGAACTTGCGCAGGTGGTGCAGGAGCACGTGCGTGCGCGCATGCCGGAATGGAAGATCAGTCACCCGGGTGCAGAGAACATGACCCTGGCGGTGATGGGTTGCATCGTCAATGGGCCGGGCGAGTCGCGCCACGCCAATATCGGCATCTCGCTTCCCGGTACCGGCGAGGCGCCCTCGGCACCCGTTTTCGTGGATGGCGAAAAAACCGTTACCCTGCGTGGCGCGAACATCGCGCATGAATTCGTCGCCATGATCGATGAGTACGTGGAGCGCCACTACCGCGCTGTTGCCTTGCAAGATTGATCCGCGCGACATGGTGGCGCGCTAGACTCGGTTCATTGGGTGTGTCAGGGATGCCATGGACGCAAAACGCACGAGCTTCCCGCTTTACCTGCATATCACCGTACTGTCGGTCGCGCTGGTGGTCGCCACCAGTGCGGTGCTGCACTGGTTTGGAGATGCGATCCCGGGTCTCTGGGAGTTCGCGCTGCTGGCGGTAGCCGTGGCGATGGTGGCGCTGCTGGTATCCCGCCGGTTGTCGGCATCCTTGGTGCGTCTGGCTCGCGAAGCCGAGGCCGTACGCCGATTCGATTTCAGCAATCATCCCGTGGTGCATTCACGGGTTCGTGAGATCGATCAGCTGGGTGGTGCATTCGACCTGATGCGCGATGCCGTGCGTCGTTTCCTGCGGATCAACCACCGCCTCGCGACTGAAACCGACCTGGAATCCATGCAGCCTTGGCTGTTGGACAAACTGGTGGATATTGCCGTTGCACGGGGTGGTGTGCTGTACCTGGTCGATGCCAACAGCGACGCCCTGCGCGCCACTGCGGTGGACACCAGCGGTGGCATGGCCCAGGCCGTGCGGGACCTGCCAATGTTGGTGCAGGACACGTTGCCGGATTTGATGGCGCAAGCACGCTTCACCATGGAGCCAGCCAGCGGCCGCCTGGAAGCTGGTGAGTTGCAGGCGATCGGACTGGATCCGGGATTGGCATCGTTCTCCACCTTGGCGCTGCCGCTGCGCGACCGTCGTGCGCAGTTGCTGGGCATGCTGCTGCTGTTCAAGGAGGGTGGGATTGATGAGGCCAGCACCAGTTTTATTGCGGCCTTGTCGGCCAGCGCGGCCACCGCACTGGAAACCCAGGAACTGCTGCGCGGCGAGAAAGCATTGACGCAGGCCACCATCCGCATGCTCGCGGGTGCGATCGATGCGCAAAGTCCTTACACCGGTGGGCATTGCGAACGGGTGCCGGAGATCACCTTCATGCTTGCGCGCGCGGCCTGTGCGGCGCAGGACGGGCCTTATGCGGACTTTGCTCTCGATCCGGAGCAATGGGAGGCGCTGCACATCGCAGCCTGGCTGCACGACTGCGGAAAGGTCACGACGCCGGAATACGTGGTGGACAAGGCCACAAAACTCGAAACGTTGCACGACCGTATCCACGAAGTCCGCACGCGATTCGAAGTGCTCAAGCGCGATGCCGATGTCGATTACTGGCGCGGCGTGGCCGGTGGCCACGACGAACTCGTGTTGCGGCAACAGCGTGACGCGTTGAAGGCAACGCTGGATGAAGAATTCGCATTCGTCGCCACCTGCAACGTCGGCGGCGAGTTCCTGTCACCGGACAAGCAGGTGCGCCTGCGCGAGATCGGTGCGCGACGTTGGCTGCGCACGCTGGACGACCGGCTTGGACTGTCACGCGACGAGCTGGAGCGCAAACCGGCACAAGTTGACCTGTTGCCGGTCGAGGAAACCCTGCTTGCGGATAAACCCGAGCATCGGTTCGAGCGGCCGGACGCGGAAAAAATGCCGGCCGACAACCGGTGGGGCTTCCGAATGGACGTGCCGGAATTACTCTACAACCGGGGCGAGTTGCACAACCTGTCGATCAGCCGCGGCACGCTGACGGCGGAAGAGCGCTACAAGATCAACGAGCACATGGTGCAGACCATCATCATGCTCAACGAGTTGCCGTTCCCGCGCCACCTGCGTGCAGTGCCGGAGATCGCCGGCGGCCACCACGAGAAGATGGACGGCACTGGCTATCCGAAACAACTAGCACGTGACCAGCTGAGTCCGTTGGCGCGCATGATGGCGATTGCCGACATCTTCGAAGCACTGACCGCCGCGGACCGGCCTTACAAATCGGGCAAGAAACTGTCGGAAGCGCTAGCGATCATGGCCAAGATGCGCCAGGACCAGCACATCGACCCGGAGCTGTTTGCACTGTTCCTGCACAGTGGCGTGTACCGGGACTACGCACAACGTTTCATGCAGGCCAGCCAGGTCGACGAGATACGCATCGAGGATTACCTGTAGTCGTCGCGGGTTCTTCAGATCGTGCAGGCTATGCTCCGGCAACTTTCAAGCGAACTACGCCTTGATGCCCAATACGAATCCCGAACCAGGACATCTCCCGCAAGCGGCTCTGCATGCGGTGAGCGACGATGCGCGCTTCGGTTGGGATTTCCTGCGCCGACGTTGGCGGCGACTGTTACTGGTGTTTGCCGGGGTGTTGCTGCCGTTATGGGGCTTCGGCGAACTTGCCGAAGACCTGCACGATGGCGAGGTGTTTTTCTTCGATGCGCCCCTGCTTGAATTCGCGCATGGGTTGGCTGCCCATAGTTGGAATGCGTTTTTCGTACAGGTGTCCGGGTTTGGCTATCTTGACGGCGTCATACCGTTGGACGTGGTCATCGTGCTGGTGCTGGCGTTCCGTCGGAAGTTGCGGGAAGGGCTGTTTGCAGGATTCGCGATCGTTGGTTCTGCCTTGCTCAACCTCGGCGCGAAGCAACTGTTCGCGCGCCAGCGCCCTTCGCTCTGGGAATCGATTGCCCCGGAATCGAGCTTCAGTTTCCCCAGCGGCCATGCGATGGGGTCGATGACCTTGGCCTGCGTCATCGTGCTATTAGCCTGGAATACGCGCTGGCGCTGGCCATTGCTGGTCGTCATGGCCGTGTTCGTGGCGCTCGTAGGTCTTTCGCGGATTTATCTTGGGGTGCATTACCCGTCCGACATTCTGGCGGGCTGGAGCGCTGCGCTGATGTGGTCGGTTGCCGTCTACCTACTGGTCTTTCCGAAGGGGCAGCGGCCATGGCGGAAAGGCTAAGCCCCACGATGGCGCTTCACGTTTTGATGCAGATCTGGCGACGTCCAAGCGCATCGCGCATCACAGCGAAGTAATTGATTATTCGCCCGGCACGGCCGCTTCGCTGGGTGCCTGCGAAGCAGCCCTGCGGGCCAGCACCGCTTCGCGATGGGCGATGTAGGCAGTGGCGCTGAAGATGATCGCGGCGCCGATCCCGGTCCAGCGGTCCAGTGATTCGCCGAACCACAGCCAGCCTGCAATCGTCACGATGACCAACTGCACGAAACTGATTGGGGTCAATGCCGAGACTTCGCCGATCTTCAGTGCGCGTGTCCACAAAAGTTGACCAGACGTGCCAAGCACGCCTGACAACGCCAGCCACAGCCAAGTGATGCCTAGCGGTGGATGCCACACCCACAGTGCGGGCAGCACCGACAGCGGGACCCAGAACAGGTAGGTCCACAAGACAATCGTGTCGGCACCATCAACGCGCGAGAGTTGCTTGATCTGGATGGCGACCACCGCCGTGATGACGGCCGCGGAGACCGCCACCAGGCTGCCCATGGTGAATGCATGCGACCACGGCCGCACGATCACGATGACGCCGATGAAGCCGGCCAGCACCGCCATCCAGCGGCGCAGGCGTACCCTTTCACCCAACATCAGCACCGCTGCAATGGTGACGAAGATGGGTGAGGAATAGGCCAGCGCGATGGCCTGTGACAGCGGCAGGTTGGCAATCGACCAGAAGCCGAAATACATGCTGACCACGCCGATCAGGCAGCGCACGAAATAGCGTGGCAACTGCGTGGTGTGCAGGGTTTGGCGCAGCACGGCCACCGGGTGTCCGCTGCGCAGTGCGGGCCACAACAGCACCGGTAGTAACGCGAGCAGGCCGAACAGATTGCGGAAGAACGCGATCTCGAATACCGGCTCCGTGGCGCTTGAGAGCCGAATGCACACGGCCATCAATCCGAAACTGACAGTGCTGGCCAACATCAGGAACGCGGCACGCAGGTGCGGCGATGTGCTGCCGGCATTCATCGAACTGTTTTCACCACGTTGCTCCGATGATGCGCGGCTCGGGTTCGATCGCCACGTCGAAGCGCGCCTGCACGGAGGCTGCAACGCGACGGGCGAGGCCTAGCAGCTGCGAGCCACTGGCATGGCCATGGTTGACCAGCACCAGCGCATGCGATGCAGCGATGCCCGCATCGCCTTCACGGAAACCTTTCCAGCCGCACTGATCGATCAGCCACGCGGCGGATAGCTTGGTAAAACCCGGCTTTATGCGGAACACGGGCATCGCCGGATGTTCGGCCAGCAATGCCTCTGCGATGCCCGCAGCCACAATCGGGTTTTTGAAAAAACTTCCCGCGTTACCGAGTACGTTCGGATCCGGCAGTTTGCGTTGACGGATGCGAATGACGGCTTCAGCAACCTGCGATGGGCGCTGCGCCGTGATGCCCATCGCATGAAGTTCTTCGCCGATGCCGGCGTAGTCCAGTTTCAATGCGGGCGTGCGTGACACCGCGAATTCGACTCCGGTCACGACGTAAAGATCTGGATTTCGCTTGAACCGGCTGTCGCGATAGGCAAATGCGCAAGCCTGATTGTCGAGCCGCACCATGGATTGCGCGCGTCGGTCGAACGCCTCGACGGCATGGATGCAATCCCGCACCTCCACGCCATAGGCGCCGATATTCTGGATCGGTGCTGCGCCGACGGTGCCGGGAATCAGGGCAAGATTTTCGAGCCCGCACAAACCGTGCCCAAGCGTCCACAGCACCAGATCGTGCCAACTCACGCCGGCATCCGCACGCACGATGGCGGTATCTCCATCGTCATCAATGATGTTGATGTGCTGCGCAGTCAGCGCCAACACAGCGCCTTCGGGATTGCCCGCGAACAACAGGTTGCTGCCACCGCCAAGCACCAGCACCGGCTCATCTTGCAGCATTGTGTAACCGAACAGCTCGGGCAGCGCAGCGTTGTCACTGACCTCGACCAGCATCGGCGCAGTGGCGGCGACCCCAAACGTGTTGCGCGCATCCAGCTGCGCATTCTCAAGGATGCGATACGCCGCAGTGGACGCGCTGTTGGAAATACTGGTCATTCGGCCGGCAGGTTGCCGCGACTGGGGGCTTCCTTGCGTCGACGCAGCGCTTCCACGCATTCGCCGATCAGCGCTGGTCCACGATAGACCAAGCCCGTGTATGTCTGCACCAAGATTGCGCCGGCAGCCTGCTTGGTCGCGGCATCGGCGCCATGCAGGATGCCGCCCACGCCGATCAACGGGATATGTTCCGGCAGGCGCGTGCGCAACATCCGCAGCACGGCGGTGGCTCTGGCCATCATCGGGGCACCGGACAGGCCGCCGACTTCATCGGCATGGCGTGCACCTTCCACGCCATCGCGCGACACCGTCGTGTTACCTGCGATCACGCCATCCACGCCGAGATCACCAAGCACGCGGCCGGCAGCCTCGATGTCGTTATCCGACAGGTCGGGCGCGATCTTGACCAGCATCGGCACCCGCTTGCCATGTCGTGCGCCGAGCCGTTCCTGCGCCTCGCGCAAGGTCCCGACCAAGCGTCGCAAGGCTTGTTCTTCCTGCAATTCGCGCAGACCCGCGGTATTCGGCGACGAGATGTTGATGGTGATGTAGTCGGCCAACGGATACACGCGTTCCAGGCAATGCAGGTAATCGCTGGCGGCATCTTCGTTGGCGGTGTCCTTGTTCTTGCCGATGTTGATGCCAAGCAGCGCGCGCGTGCGCTTGGCACGTTCGACATTGCGCACCAGTGCATCCACGCCGAGGTTGTTGAAGCCCAAGCGGTTGATCACCGCTTGCTGTTGCGGCAGGCGGAACATGCGCGGCTTGGGATTGCCCGTTTGTGCACGCGGGGTAGTCGTGCCGATCTCGATGAAACCGAAGCCCAGCGCCATCAGCGCATCGATGTGCGCGCCGTTCTTGTCCATGCCCGCGGCCAGCCCGACCGGGTTGGCGAAGGTCAAGCCGAAGGCTTTGGTCGGTAATGGTTTGGCCGCCGTCGCCAGCAGTGGGTTCACGCCACTGCGATAGGCCGCTTCCACCGCCGCCAGCCCGATGGCATGCGCGCGCTCGGCATCGAACGCGAACAGGAAAGGACGTGCGAGTGAATACAAGGTATCAGTGCCCGGACATTGCCACGAACCACGCCAGCCCGCCGAAGAACAGGATGAAGGCGACTACCACGAGCACGGCCGTCAAGATCGACGCATAGCCGAGTACCAGACCACCCATCGCCAGGCCATCGCCTTCCAGCCGGTCCGGCGCGCGGCGGATTTCGCTGCGCGCCATGTGGCCGGTGATGACAGCCACAATGCTGCCGAGCAAGGGCAGCAAGGTCCAGCCGAGGATCCCGGACACCAGGCTGACGATGGCCATTGGACTGGTCGTGCGCAGGGTTGCGTTCAAGGCGTGTCCTCAGAGGTCGAACTTGATGCCCTGCGCCAGCGGCATGGAATCGGAGTAGTTGATGGTATTGGTCTGCCGGCGCATGTAGGCCTTCCACGCATCCGAACCCGATTCGCGGCCGCCGCCGGTTTCCTTTTCGCCACCGAATGCACCACCGATTTCCGCACCGCTGGTGCCGATGTTGACGTTGGCGATCCCGCAGTCGGAACCGGACGCCGCCAGGAACGCTTCGGCACGCTTGAGGTTGGTGGTGAAGATGGACGAGGACAGGCCCTGCGGCACGGCGTTCTGCATGGCAATCGCATCGTCCAGGTCGCGGTACTTCATGACGTACAGGATCGGCGCGAAGGTCTCGTGCTGGACGATGGCGGCGTCATTGGTCAGGCCGGTGACAATCGCTGGCAACACGAAGTTGCCCTTGCCTTCGATCGCTTCGCCGCCGGTTTCGACGGTACCGCCGGCCGACTTGGCCTTGGCAATCGAGTCGAGGTAAGCCTCGACGCCGTCACGGCTGTTGAGCGGGCCCATCAGGTTGGCCGGGTCGGTTGGGTCACCGATTTTCTTTTCGACCTGCTTGAACGCGGTAACGAGTTTCGCCAACACGTCGTCGTACACCGATTCGTGCACGATCAGGCGGCGGGTGGTGGTGCAGCGCTGGCCAGCGGTGCCGACCGCGCCGAACACGATCGCCGGGATCGCCAGCTTCATGTCGGCGGTTTCATCGACGATGATCGCGTTGTTGCCGCCCAGTTCCAGCAGGCTGCGACCCATCCGGCGCGCGCAACGCTCGCCGACCATGCGGCCGACCTTGGTGCTGCCGGTGAAGCTGATCAGCGCGATGCGCTTGTCGTCCACGAATTCCGACGCCAGTTCGGTGCCGGCATCGTTGAACAGGTAGAACAGGTCCGGGAAACCGCCCTGGCGCAGGGCTTCGTTGCAGATCTTCATCGAGGCAATCGCGGACAACGGGGTCTTCGGCGACGGCTTCCAGATGCAGATGTTGCCGCACACGGCGGCGACGAAACTGTTCCAGGCCCAGACCGCGACCGGGAAATTGAACGCACTGATGATCCCGACCAAGCCGATCGGATGCCATTGCTCATACATGCGATGGCCGGGCCGCTCGCTGTGCATGGTCAGGCCGTACAGCTGGCGCGACAGGCCCACCGAGAACTCGCCGATGTCGATCATTTCCTGCACTTCGCCGTCGCCTTCCGGCTTGGACTTGCCCATCTCCAGCGCAACCAACGAACCCAGCGCGTCCTTGTGGGTGCGCAGTGCATCGGCACACAGGCGGATCGCCTCGCCACGGCGCGGCGCCGGAGTGGTGCGCCAGATTTTGGCCACGGCCTGCGCACGCTCGACGATGATGTCGTAATCCGCCTGCGACGACGCATGCACACGGCCCAGCACCTCGCCGGTGGTCGGATTGACCGGCTCGATCCCGCCGGCGTCGGTGGTCTTGGACCATTCGCCATTGCCGAGATAGCTGCCGGATTCCTCGGCCTTGAGGCCAAGCGCGGTGAGGACGGGGTGGGACATGGGGAGACTCCAGATAACGAAAGACAGAAGGTGACGCGTGATCGTGGTGACCCCGGCGCGATTCGAACGCACGACCTGTCCCTTAGGAGGGGTCGAATCAAATCGAGAAAGGGTAATTAAATCAATGCGTTACAAGTTAATTGGGACAATGTTAGGGACAATCGAAAGAGCGTTCCCTCCAGAGCGGTTATAGGGAGAGGTCAATTGGATGGTGACCCCGGCCCGATTCGAACGGGCGACTTCCACCTTAGGAGGGTGGCGCTCTATCCAGCTGAGCTACGAGGCCTGGCTGTTAAGGATAGCAAGCCGATGCCGAAGTCCCCAAGATCTCAGGCTTGTAGCCAGTCGGGCAATGAATAATCGTAAGTCGGCTACCGACCTATTCCGTTGAAAAACTCGGTTGAATCGAAGCTCTGAACCTGGTCAAATTTCATTCCATCAATCGATCGGAATTTGTCGGGATGATGGGTCTTCAGCAAGCCGGGCAAGCGCCACTTTTCTATGCGTTCAACCTGGACGACCACGTTCCTACCAGTCATCTGCTGCGAGGGATCGACCAGTTCCTCGATTTAAGCGAACTGCACCAGCACTTAGCGCCGCACTACAGCCATACCGGGCGTCCGTCGATTGATCCGGAGCTGCTGATCCGCATGCTGATCGTGGGCTACTGCTCGGGTATTCGCTCCGAACGCCGGCTATGCGAAGAAGTGCACCTGAACTTGGCTTACCGCTGGTTTTGCCGGCTTGGCCTGGAAGACGCGGTACCGAATCATTCGACGTTCTCGAAGAACCGGCACGGCCGGTTCCGTGACAATGACACGCTGCGTTTCGTCTTCGAGAAGGTCCTACGGCGTTGCCTCACAGAAGGCTTGGTGGGCGGCGAAGGCTTTGCAACCGATGCCAGTGTCATCAAGGCCGATGCGAACCGCCAGCGCGGCGTGCCTGGCGTCGATGTGCAATGGCCAGAAGAATCCGCGCTCACACGTCCTGTTCGCGAGTACCTGGCTGCGTTGGACGCCGCTGAAGAAGAGCGCAAGCCGCCCAAGAATATTTCATTGACTGACCCGGCATCGCAGTGGACAGCAGCGCCGGGTGGCCCGGCGTTCTATGCCTACTCGACCAACTATCTGATCGATGTCGATGCCGGGATCATCGTCGACGTCGAGGCCTCGCCTGCACGGCGAACCGACGAAGTGAACGCAACGCGGACCATGGTCGAGCGAGTCGAAGAGCGCTTCAACATCAAGCCTGCACATCTGATCGGCGATACGGCTTACGGCTCGGCCGAGATACTGGGATGGATGGTCGACGAGAAAAACATCGAGCCTCACGTGCCGGTATGGGACAAGTCCGAGCGATCCGATGGCACCTTCTCACGCAGTGACTTTAAGTGGAACGAACAGGCCAACGAGTATCGCTGCCCCGCGGGCGAGGCGCTGCGCAGTGATTGGAGGAAGTTCACCGTGCCGCGCCTGGGTGTAACCAAGGCCGACACGATCATCTATCGATCAAGCGCGAACGATTGCAAGCTATGCCCAATGAAGGCGCGATGCTGCCCGAACACCCCGAGTCGAAAGATTGCGCGTCAGGTCAA
>JBDSGA010000077.1:0-5968 GCA_039919235.1 Thermomonas sp.
CGCATTGCCGCTGTACCACATCTTCGCATTGACGGCGAATTGCCTGGTGTTCATCAAGTTTGGCGCGCACAACGTGTTGATCACCAATCCGCGCGACATGCCCGGCTTCGTCAAGGAGATCAAGTCGTTGCGTTTCACCGCGATCACCGGCGTCAATACATTGTTCAATGGCTTGTTGCACACACCAGGTTTTGACCAGGTGGATTTCTCCAAACTGCATCTGACTCTCGGCGGCGGCATGGCCGTGCAGCGCGCAGTGGCCGAGAAATGGAAACAAGTCACCGGCTGCACGCTTGCCGAAGCGTATGGCCTCACCGAAACCTCGCCAGCGGTCTGCATCAACCCGCTCGACCTCGATGCCTTCAACGGGTCAATCGGCCTGCCGGTGCCGTCGACCGATGTCAGCATCAAGGACGACAACGGCAACATGCTGCCGATGGGTGAGGTCGGCGAGCTCTGCGTCAAGGGGCCGCAGGTCATGCGCGGTTACTGGCAACGCCCGGACGACACTGCGCAGTCCATCGATGCGGGCGGCTGGCTGCACACCGGCGACATGGCGCGGATGGACGAACAGGGCTACTTCTATATCGTCGATCGCAAGAAAGACATGATCCTGGTGTCGGGCTTCAACGTCTATCCGAACGAGATCGAGGACGTGATCGCGATGATGCCCGGCGTGCTGGAAGTGGCGGCCATTGGTGTTCCGGACGAAAAATCCGGGGAAGCGGTCAAGGTGTTCGTGGTCAAGAAGGATCCCGCGCTCAGCGTCGAGGCAATCAAGGCGTTCTGCCGCGAAAACATGACCGGCTACAAGCAGCCGCGCTATGTGGAATTCCGCGATGAATTGCCGAAGAGCAACGTCGGCAAGATCCTGCGCAAGGAACTGCGGGATCCGCCCAAGACGACTTGATGAATTTTGCGCCATCGACACAGTGAAAAGGCCGGCAATGCCGGCCTTCTTCATGTTCGGGGAATTCCAGTGGCGGCGAGGTTGTCCGGTAGTCGCGCAGCGGCATTTCGAGCCGCGTAGTGAATGCCGGGCAGCCTCGATGCCTACGCCATCAGTTTTCGGGCCGCATGTACGGGAACAGCAACACGTCGCGGATGGAGCTTGAGCCGGTCAACAACATCACTAGGCGGTCGATGCCGACGCCGAGACCGCCGGTGGGCGGCAAGCCTACTTCCAACGCGCGGATGTAATCGGCGTCGAAGTGCATGGCCTCGTCGTCGCCACCATCTTTTGCTTCAACCTGGGCACGGAAGCGCGCGGCTTGGTCTTCCGGATCATTGAGCTCGGAGAACCCGTTCGCCAGCTCCTTGCCGCCCACGAACAGTTCGAAGCGGTCGGTGATGCCGGGCTCGTTGTCGGATTCGCGCGCCAGCGGCGATACTTCCACCGGGTAATGGGTGATGAAGGTCGGTTGCACCAAGCCACCTTCGACGGTTTTTTCGAAGATCTCCAGCAGCAGCTTTCCCCAACCATAGCTAGCTTTGACATGCACGCCAAGGCGCTTGCAATGCGCGGCCAGCGCTGCGCGGTCGCGACAGTCGGCGATCGAGATCTCGGGATTCAATTCACGTACCGCTTCTTCCAGTTTCCAGCGGCGGAAGGCCGGCGCGAGGTCGATGGATTGGCCGTCCCATTCAAATTGGCTCTGGCCCATTGTCTCCAGCGCCACATCGCGAATCATCGCTTCGGTCAGGTCCATGACTTCGGTGTAGCTGACGTAGGCTTCGTACAATTCCAGCATGGTGAACTCGGGGTTGTGCCGGGTCGAGACACCTTCGTTGCGGAAATTGCGGTTGATCTCGTACACACGCTCGAAGCCGCCCACTACCAGTCGCTTGAGATAGAGCTCGGGTGCAACGCGCAGGAACAGGTCGAGGTCCAGCGCGTTGTGGTGCGTGGTGAACGGCTTGGCCGTAGCGCCTCCCGCGAGGTAATGCATCATCGGGGTTTCCACCTCGAGGAAGCGGCGCGCATCCAGCCAGCGGCGCAACCCCGCGACGATACGTGATCGCGCCACGAACACGTCGCGCGCCTCGGGACTCACGATCAAATCGACATAACGCTGGCGATAGCGCTGCTCGACATCGGACAGTCCATGCCATTTGTCAGGCAGCGGCCGCAACGACTTCACCAGCAAGCGCAGGCTGTCCGCACGCACCGACAGTTCGCCGGTTCGGGTACGCATCAGCTGGCCTTCGGCAGCCACAATATCGCCGACATCCCAGCCCTTGAACGCGTCATACACGTCGCCAATCGCACTGCCCTGCAAGAACAACTGGATGCGGCCGCTCATGTCCTGCACTTGCGCGAATGCCGCCTTGCCCATGACGCGCTTGGCCAGCAATCGGCCCGCAATCGTCACCCGCTTATTTTCGGTTTCCAGCGCTTCACCCGTCCAATGCTCGGCATCCGCATACGCGTCCTGCAGATCCTGCGCATAGTCGGCGCGACGGAAGTCGTTCGGGAACGCAATCCCCTGCCCGCGCAACGCGGCCAGTTTGCCGCGACGCTCGGCGATCAGGTGGTTTTCGTCAGGCTGCGGAGATGTGCTGGATTCGTTCATGTCGGTGTGCATCGGAGTAGGTATGTTTGTTTGTAGGAGCGGCTTCAGCCGCGATTTCTGGCCTTCCAGGAAAGCTCGCGGCTGAAGCCGCTCCTACAGTGGAATCATCGCCATGCATTCACGGCAATTGCAGGATCAAGCCGCATCCGTACGTTTCGAACCAGCCTCCAGCCCCGATTTCAGGCTGGCTTCCACGAATTCATCCAGGTCGCCATCCAGCACTTTCTGAGTGTCGCTGCGCTCGATGCCGGTGCGCAGATCCTTGATCCTGCTCTGGTCCAGCACGTAATTGCGGATCTGGCTGCCCCAGCCGATATCGGACTTGGTGGCTTCCAGTGCATCACGCTCGACGTTGCGCTTCTGCACCTCCAACTCGTAGAGCTTGGCCATCAACATCTTCATCGCGGTATCGCGGTTTTGATGCTGGCTGCGCCCGTTCTGGCAGGCCGCTACCGTATTGGTCGGGATGTGGGTGATGCGCACCGCAGACTCGGTCTTGTTGACGTGTTGGCCACCTGCGCCGGACGAGCGGTACACGTCGGTGCGCAAATCCGCCGGGTTGATGTCGATTTCGATGTCGTCGTCCACTTCCGGCGACACGAATACGCTGGTGAAGCTGGTGTGGCGGCGGTTGTCGGAGTCGAAAGGCGACTTGCGCACCAACCGATGCACGCCGATCTCCGTCTTCAGCCAGCCATAGGCGTATTCGCCCTCGACGCGGAACGTCGCCGATTTGATGCCGGCCACATCACCACCGCTGACTTCCATCAATTCAGTCTTCCAGCCGCGCGACTCGCACCAGCGCAAGTACATGCGCAGCAGCATCTCGGCCCAGTCCTGCGCCTCGGTGCCGCCTGCGCCGGCCTGAATGTCGACGAAGGCGTTGGCAGTGTCCATCTTGCCGGAGAACATGCGCTGGAACTCGATCTGCTCGACACCTTTCTCGAAGCGGTCGACGTCATCCACGACCGCCAGCGCGGTGTCTTCGTCGTCCTCCATTTCCGCCAGTTCGAGCAATTCATTGCCGCCAGCCAGGCCATCGGTAAGTTCACGGATGCCGTTGACGGTCTTGTCCAGCAATGAACGTTCCCGGCCGAGCGCCTGCGCGCGGGCTGAGTCGTTCCAGATGTCGGGGTTCTCGAGTTCGCGCTCTACTTCTTCCAGGCGTTCGCGCTTGGCATCGTAGTCAAAGAAACCCCCGGAGCGAATCGAGACGACCAATCAGGTCGCCGATGCGGGCTCGGATGGGATTGAGTTCGATCATGGGTGCGGGCAGTTGCGGGGAAAGACCGACAATTCTAGCTTAGCCGGCACGTCCACTCGTCCCTGCAGTCCGCGGCTCGTCCCTCAACCCCGCAGGATCGTCACTTCGCGCTGGCAAGGCGAGCACGCGGAGCCAAGGATGCGTGCACCTACTGCAAGGAATGCGCGCCATGCAACGCCGCCACGACATCGACGCCCTGCGCGTCTTCGCGTTCGCCCTGCTGATCCTGTACCACGCCAGCGGCGTGTACCAGACCAATTCCGATTTCCACATCGTCAGCACCTATCAGTACGACTGGATCGAATGGGTCAGGATCGTGGTCAATCGGTGGCGGATGCCGCTGCTGTTCGCGATCTCCGGCATCGCCATCGGCATCTACCAGCCCATGCGCGGTCCGTTCCGCTTTGCCGGCAACCGCACGTGGCGCCTGCTGCTGCCGTTGGTCTTCGGCATGTTGTTCATCGTGCCGATCCAGTCTTATTGCGAAGCCGTTCGCAACGGTGCCGTTCCGACCGGATTTGGCCATTTCATGCAGCGCTACCTGCAACTCAAGCCGTGGCCGAATGGCGGCTGGACCGGCGCCTCGCATGGGGTGACCTGGAATCACCTGTGGTATCTGGCCTACCTGTGGATCTATACCATCGTCTTGCTGGCGCTGTTACCAGTGCTTGAATCGGCCGTCGGCAGGCGTTTACAGGCATGGTTGGCCACGCGCAGCCTGGCCTCGACGGTGCTGGTACCAACCGCGCTGTTCTTCAGCTACTTGCTGTTCCTGCTACCGCGGTTCCCGGAGAACCATGCCCTCGCCGGCGACTGGTATCTGCATGCGGAATATTCAACCGTGTTCCTGTTCGGTTACCAGATATCGCGGCAGACAGCCTTCTGGAGCCGGGTCGCCAGCTGGCGTTGGAAGACCCTGCCGATTGCGGTACTGGGAATCACGCTGGAACTGGGACTGCGCGCGATAGGACGCGGCATATGGGTTCCCGACACTGTCCCCGACTGGATGACCCTCTTGCCGTGGTCGGAGATCGAACACGCAGGACGCGCGCTGTACATGTGGACGGCCTTGCTGGCGATCTTCGGGTGGGGCTACCGCTGGCTCAATCGGCCATTACGCTGGTTGCCATACGCGACTGAGTCCGTCTATCCCTGGTACATCCTGCACCAGACCCTCATCGTGCTCATTGCCTATTGGCTGATCCCGTTGAAACTCGGTGGCGGCATCGAAGCTACGCTGGTCATTGGCGGCACGATTGTGGGCTGCCTGGTGCTGCACGAATACCTGATTCGTCGCGTCGGCATCCTGCGGCCGTTGTTTGGCCTGAAGCGCAATCGCAACAGCAACTTGATGCGCGCGGAATTGCCGCCGGCCGCGATCTCAACCGGTTGATGGAACGCAGGCGCGCTCTGTGTGCACCACGATCAACTGGATCGCATCGCCACCTCGATAGTCGTCCGGCGCGAGTCGATACGCCACATGCACGCGCGTGGGCGGCGGGGTGCCATCCCAGCCACCGAAGTGGATCGCATTGAGTCGCGTCGTGCCGTGCTTGAGCTCAAGCTTGAGGTGGCGTTCGCCGACGATGCGCCAGCCGACCACCTCGAATTCGCCATCGAACAACGGTTCGGGATAGCCCTGCCCCCAATGGCCACCGTCGCGCAGTGCCAATGCGGCGTCGATGGCGAAGTCGCGGTCATCGAGTTCGCCATCGCTGATCAAGGTGTCGGTCAGCAGATCCGCCGTCAGGCATTCGGATGCGACCTGCTGGAAGGCAGCACGAAATGCCGGCAAGTCATCCAGGTCCAGGCTCAGCCCTGCGGCCATCGCATGTCCACCAAATCGCGGGATCAAACCGGGATGCCGCGCATCCACCAGCGCCAGTGCATCACGAATGTGGAAGCCCGGGATTGAACGAGCGGAGCCGCGTAAACGTGTACTGCCGGGTTCGACCGGCGCGAACGCGATGGCCGGCCGGTGCAGGCGTTCCTTGGTTTTGGATGCCACCAAACCGACCACGCCCGGGTGCCAATCTGCGTCATAAAGACAGGCCGCAACTGTGGCGTCGGCAGCGTCAAGGTCAGGCAACTGCGCCTCGGCCATCTCCTGCATGCCGGCCTGCAAGCCACG